>CAIQJD010000519.1 GCA_903872005.1 uncultured bacterium
CGCCGGCTGATGGTGTTCTCCTATTCGCAACTCCTTTTGTAGCTCGCAGTTTGGCGCAAGGTTTGCGAATCTCTTTCGGGAGCATCAGCATGGCATTGTGGATTGCGGTTCTGGTAATCGCCTACCTGCTCGGTTCGATTCCGGTGGGCGTATTGGTGGTGCGCTGGATGCGCGGCATTGACGTGCGCCAGGTGGGCAGCGGGCGCACCGGCGGGACGAATGTGCTGCGCGCAGCCGGCTGGAAGGCGGCCCTCCTGTGCGGCATCGGCGATGTCGGCAAGGCGGCGCTGGCCGTCCTCATTGCTCAACGACTCGGCGCGCCGGCGCTGGTGATGGCGCTGGCCGGCAGTTTGGCGGTTGTGGGGCACAATTACCCGATCTTCTTGCGCTCCAAAGGCGGGGCCGGCACGGCGCCTTCCATCGGCGCGGCGGCCGTCCTGTGGCCCTGGATTGGTCTGGCCCTGGCGCCTATCCTGTTGTTGGTGATATTCGTCACGCGCCGGGCCTCGTTGGGTTCTATCGTCGTGGCGCTGTTGATCCCGGCGGCTTTCCTGGCGCGCGCCTGGCATGGGGTGGGCGCGTGGGACTATCTGGTCTACGGTGTATTGACCTCTGCCCTGACCCTGTGGGCGTTGCGGCCCAATATCCAACGTCTGCTGCGCGGCGTGGAGCGCCGAATTGAGCTTATCTAGCGTCGGGTGTAGAATGGCGCTAACACGCTGATTCTGAAAGGAACAGAAGCCATGTCCGCTACACCCCAACAGCTCAAAGCGCGCATCCACGGAGTGGTTGTGGGGCTTCCGACGCTCTTCAACCCCGATTTCACGATCAATCATGCCGGCATGCGCCGGCACGTGGACTTCCTCATTGAGGCCGGCGTCCATGTGTTGATGATCAGCCGCGGCGTCTCCGAGCTGCCCTATCTCTCCGCAGAGGAGATCCTCGCCGTGACCGAGACGGTGGCGCGGCAGGCGGCCGGCCGCGTGCCGGTCATCACCAGCACCTTCGAGTGGTGGACCGGCCAGGCCGCCGACTTCGTGGCGCGCGTGCCGGACGCCGGCGCGGACGGCTGCCTGATCGTCCTGCCGCCGTATTTCATCAATTACAATCCAGCCTGGCACGATGATGTCATCTGCCGGCACTTTGAGACGATCGCTCGCGCCAGCGCCACGCCGCTTTTCATTCACGAGCGCAGCATCATGGGCCACGAAGGCGCCAGCGGCCCCTACTCCGTCAATCTGGTGCATCGCCTCGCCGACATGGAGCAGGTGGTCGGCATGAAGCTGGAAGGCGGCGACCGCTTCTACGCCCACGCCGTCGTCAAGCAGGTGCGCGACCGTCTGGCGATCATCGGCGATTGGGGGCCAGAGGCGTGGCTCTTCTCGCAGGATTACGGGGTGCAGGCCAATATCGCCGGCATGGGGCCGTACGCGCCGCGCCTGGAGGTGCAGGTCTGGGAGCATCAGCAGGCCGGCCGGCTGGCCGAGGCGCGCCGGCTCATCAACGATGTGGTGACGCCCTTCTGGGCGGTGTGGAATCGCAAGATGGACTGGGTGGCCGCCATGAAGGCGTGCATGGAGCATGTCGGCCTGCCCGGCGGCCCGATGCGCCCGCCGGCCGCGCCGTTGACTGAAGAGCAGCGCCGGCAGTTGCGGCAGGGGTTGATCGAGTTCGGCATTCTCCGGTAGGCGGACGCCGGCGCAGTGGACAAGGAGAGAGGCCCTGGAGTGTAGACTCCAGGGCCTCTTGTACTAGCCAGGGCTTACGTTCTGGTCGTCGCCTGATGCGGCATTACTGCGGGACGTAAGCGTTGTAGGTGTTGGACTCCAACGGGCGCATGATCAAGTTGCAGACCGCAATGATCGGCTGCGACGACGTGATCGCCAGGTTGCCGACGAAGGAGGTGCCCAGCGCGGTGTAGGCCGAAGCCGGCACGGCGCCGCTGTCGCTGCCGTAGCGGGTGTTGTACCCGTCGCCGGAGTTGCCGGCGATGCTGGCGGCGATGGGGGACATGGCTGCGCTGCCGTCGGTGTTGTAGAATTGCAGGCTCAGGTTAGCCGTCGAACCGGACAGGTTGCGGACGGCGACCTTGGCCCAGCTTGCCCACGAGGCGCCAAGCATCACGCGCGGGACGAAGGGGATGTAGACCTGGTTCGCGCCGGCCGGGATACAGGTGTAGGTCGAGGCGGCGTTTTCCGTAGTCTGGCTCCAGAAGGTGTGCACGACGGCGGCAAGATTCTGGCCGTTGGTGCACTGGATGGTGATAGAGCCGTTGAAGCTGTTGCCCATGGCGGAGGCGAAGGCCGAAGCCGGGTAGGAAGCGTTGGTCGGGCTGCCGTAGCGGGTGTTGTATTCGCCCATCTGCTTGGCCGGGATGGTGTCGTTGATGGTCATGGCCGGCGTGGTCGCGCCAGTGGCGAAGAATTGAATCGTCACATTGGCGGCGCTGCTGCCGGTGTTCATGACGACCAGGTTGGAGAAGCGCACCCAGCTATTGGTGGGCGCCTGGCCGGTGCGGTCGACGCGGGAGATGGATGGGCCGTAGAGCGTCTGGGAGCCTTCGGCGACGCCTTCGTAGACGCTGCCCCATTGCTGGAAGATCTGGCCGCCCCAGTGGTTGGTGACGACGCCGGCGATGGGCTGGTCGTCCGAGTGGACGAAGACGGAGCCTTGCCAGTTGCCGCCCAGGTTCGGGATCTTGGCGCCGGTGAGGCTCAGGTTGTAGCTGCGGGCCTTGCCGGCGCCGATGACGTCGTCAATCGGGCCAGTGACCGCGCCGCTGGTCTGGTTGTAGTAGTACATGTGGATGTGGGCATCGCCGGAGCCGGCGTTCTGCACCGTGATGATGGAGAAGCGGCCGAGCTTGCCGGGGATAGCGCCGACCGGCTTCACGGTCGCATACGGGAAGTAGAGGTCGGAGCCGGGATTGTAGGTGCCCGAATACGCGCCGCCGGTGACCTGGTCATCCAGCGGGCCGTAGCTCGACTGCCAGGTCAGGTTGGACGCGGCAGCGACCTGCTTGTCGGCCGAGACGACGACGGAGCCGAGCCAGCCATCGCCCACCGGCAGGGTCGAGGCCAGGAAGACCTGCGAGCCATGCCCGTTGATGGTGAACGGCGTGCCGCCCAACACATCATTGGAGCCGATCTGGTCGTAGTAGTCAATGCTGACTGTGACGGCCGAGGCATCAATGTTCTGGATGACGAAATCGCTGTTGCCGGTGCCGGGATCATCGGCCAGAGCCGGCAGGACGCTGACGCAGAGCAGCGCCATGATTAGGGAGACGAGGACCAAGACTTTCTTCATTTCGCAAACCTCCTGTTGATTGAGCGCCCTTTGGCGAGTGATCGCGTTTTCGTGCGCCTGCGTGGCGCGCTTTGGGCTTCATGTCACGTCCATGATAGCAAATCGGGGGCGCAGAGTCAATAATACCATCGGGTGATTGTGGTCTGGAAGGGCCGGCCGAGCGCCGGCAACGCTCAAAACGCGCCGCGTCCGCGCATCACTTCGCCGAGGGTCTTGACGATGATGTGCAAGTCCAGCAGGAGCGAGTAGTTCTGGATATAGTAGAGGTCATCTTCGGTGTGCAGGTGCATGGGCTTGTCGGAGCGCCCACTGATTTGCCACCAGCCGGTGAGGCCGGGGGGGACGGAAAGCCGGCGGCGCTGCCACGGCTCGTAGCGTTCCACAATGTAGGGCAGCTCCGGCCGCGGCCCTACCATGCTCATTTCGCCTTTGAGGATGTTGAAGAATTGCGGCAGCTCGTCCATGCTGGAACGGCGCAGGAAACGTCCCAGCGCGGTGATGCGTGGATCATCCTGTTTCTTGTGGATCAGCTTGCCGTCCGGCGTATGCTCGATGACCTGCTCAAACTGTTTCTCAGCGCCGTCCACCATGGTGCGGAATTTGTACATGGTGAAGAGCCGGCCATTCTCGCCCACGCGCTTCTGCTTGAAGATCGCCGGGCCGGGCGAGTCGAGCTTGACGGCGATGGCGATGGCGGCGAAGAGGGGTGATGCCAGGATGAGGACCAAC
Organism: uncultured bacterium; assembly: GCA_903872005.1. The sequence continues at coordinate 4,036 of CAIQJD010000519.1, forward strand.
GATGCGCCGATCACGTCACAGACCCGCTTGATCCAGCGCGAGTACCCGTTGATGGCCGATTCGCGCAGGCTGATCAGTGGCAGCGCGCCGACGTTTTCGACTTTGATGTGTTGCGATACGGCCAGGTCAAACAGGTCCGGCACCACTTTGACTTCCACCGGCATTTTGCCGAGGTCCAGGATCATGTCTATCAGGCGTTGATGGGCGTGCAGCGGCAGCGAGAAGATCACTTCGTCAATATGTTGTTCTGTGATGGCGGCGCAGACGGTATCGAGGCTGCCCAGAACGGGGATGCCATCAATGACGGCGCCCTGCTTGCTGGCGTCATCATCCAGGAAGCCGACGATACGCGTGACCGGCCGGCCACGTTCGGAGGCCAACGCGTCGGCCAGCCGCCGGCCGACCACGCCGGCGCCCAGGATGAGTACGCGCGAGACGGTGCGATGATTGCCGGTACGCAGGCGCATGACCAGCCGGCGCAGGATGCGTGATCCCACCAGGGCGATGAGGTCGAACAGACAGAAATAGATGAAGAGCAGGCGCGGCACCATCCGAAAGGTCAGATAGAGTACGCCGGCCAGCGCCACGGTGCAGATGAGGATGGCTGCCACGACGGCCTGGACTTCGTCCAGCAGATTGTGCATCCGACGCGTCGCGTAGACGCCCAGGACGCTGAACAGGAGGAACCACAATACGGCCACCAGGAGATAGATCACCAGTGGCAGGTCTACTGCCCTCTCGTGGCTAATGACGGATCCGAGGGGCCAAGCCAGACGCGCCAGGCGCGCCAAAGAGAGGCAGATGAGCGTGAGCGCAATATCGCTGACCAGGAGGAACAGCTTAGAATTGAGACTGGCAGCTTTGGGCATCGCCCATCACTCTCCGAAGATTTCCAACGACTCAGCTCCGGGCCAAATCGTGTTTGCCAAACAGGCGTATTATACTCTTGAGGTGCAGCCACGTCAACCGGTTGAGGAAGCCTTTGGCGCTTTCACGCCGATGATGGTGCGTGATTTGGGCCGCCGGCACGTAGTAGACCGCCCAGCCGGCCGCGCCGGCGCGATAGCACCAGTCAATGTCCTCATAGTACATGAAGAAGCCCTCGTCCAGCGGCCCAATCGCTTCCCAGGCCCGCCGGCGGATGATCAGGCAGGCGCCCAGCATCCAATCCACGCGTCGCGTGGTGCGATGATCCCAGTCGGCCATCAAATAGCGCCGCAGGCTGGGGTGGTTGGGGGAGAGCCGGCGCAGTGGCGTGCCCCGCAGTACGACCGCCAACAGGTTCGGGAATTCGCGACAGGAATCTTGGATGGCGCCGTCCAGGCCGATCAGTTGGCCGCCGGCCGCGCCGGCGTCGGGCGTCGTTTCCATAAAATGCAGCAGGGTGTCCAGCGCGCCGGCGTGTACCTGCGTATCGGGGTTGAGTAGCAGGAAGAAGCGCCCGGCGCACCGGGCGATGCCGGCGTTGTTGCCGGCGGCAAAGCCGACATTGCGCGGATTGGCGAGGGTATGCACATCGGGAAAGGCGGCGCGCACGCGTTCCAGGCTATCATCGCCGCTGGCATTGTCCACGACCCAGGTTTCGGAATCTCCACTGGTCAGCGGATGGCGCTGCAAGGCCGCCAGACATTCGAGCAACAACGCCGGTGTGCGGTAGTTTAAGATGATGATGGATAGGTCCACGTCTACCTCTCTCTTGGTCAGCGGGCGAGTCGAGACGCCGTCAGTTCGTC
>CAIQJD010000520.1 GCA_903872005.1 uncultured bacterium
CACAGCCAGGTCTTCATCTCCTCGCTCCTTGCGGCGATGCCCCACATCAAATCCGGCAAGCTTCGTGCCCTGGGCACCGGCGGACCGGTGCGCAGCTCGCTCCTGCCCGATCTGCCGACGATCGCGGAAGCCGGCGGACTACCCGGGTACACAACGATGAACTGGTGGGGAATGTTCGCCCCGGCTGGCACGCCGGCGCCGATCGTCACTCGCCTGAGCAACGAGCTCAAGGCGATCGTCTCGTCGGATGACATGAAGAAACAGCTCCTCAACGACGGGATCGAGGCCGGGCACATGGGCCCCGCCGAGTTCGGCGCGTTTCTGGAGACGGAGCAGGCCAACTGGACAAAGATCGTCAAGCAGGCCAATATCAAATTGGAGAACTAGTAACGACATGAAAAAACAGGGCTTCGGAGATCTTTCGGAAACGGTCGTTCGAAGAGGGCTGTGCACGGGCTGCGGCACCTGTGCCGGCGCCTGCCCGGCCGGAGTCATCCGGTTCGATTTCGACCTGGAACAGCCGGTACTGAACGGTCGATGCACATCCTGCGGACTCTGCTTCTCGGTTTGTCCGGGAGATGACGTTCCGCTCCCCGAGTTGGAACGGCAGATCTTCGGCGAAGAGCGAACCCGTTCGAATGACCTGTTGGGTATTTCGAAGGCCTTTCTGAAAGGGTTTGCCACGGACCCCCGGGTTCGCCAGGCGGGGGCCAGCGGCGGCCTGACAACGGCGCTTCTCATCCATCTCCTGGAGACGGGGAAGATCGACGGGGCGATCATCACCGCGATGGACCCGCAGCGGCCATGGAGGGTACGCCCTGTCCTGGCCAAGACAAAGGAGGAGTTCATCCAGGGGGCTCAGTCGAAATACGCGATCAGCCCGAATAATATGATCCTGAGGGAGGCTGCCGGCGTTGACCGCGCGGCCGTTGTCGGACTTCCGTGTCACATATACGGGATTCGAAAATTGCAGGCTTGTGGAAAAGCGAAAGAATTGTCACAGAAGATCGTCTTCACCCTGGGTATCTTTTGCGGATCGAATCAGTCCTATCGGGCGACGGAGCACCTGATTCAGGAGCATTCCGACATTCGGCTCGAGGACATCAAACGGTTCGAATACCGGGGGGGGAAAGACTCACAAGAGGTGCGAATCCTCACAAAACACGACGAGGAGATAGCCATCTCCAGTGAGACCCGCCGAGAACTCGGCCGGATGCTGATAAACGACCGTTGCCGGGTGTGCTGCGACTTCACGGCTGAATTGGCCGATCTCTCCCTGGGGGACATTTTCGATCCGGTCCGAGATCGAAGGGTGCCTCAATGGAACAGTCTGATCGTGCGGACGGAGAAGGCGCGACGGATCGTCGAAGAGGCCAGGATCGCGGGTGCTATCGAGGTTTCGCCCCTGGAAGAGGACTCCTTTTACGACAACCGGGGGTTCGAAAGCAAGAAACACGGCGGCGTCTTCCATCTCGGGGACCGAAAGCGGTATGGCTGGCCGGTGCCCGACTATCATTACGAATTTTCATTGCAGCCGAAACGAAAGAGCGCGAAGCCGCGAAAGTAAAGCGGGAGCTGGAGTTTGGGCTCCTCGATTCAAGACCGATTGCGTGTTTCAGCCAAAGATGCATGTTGGCGACGTTAACGACAGGCCCGCCGCAGCAGAATACCAGACTGTGAAATTGTGTATCATTCTATTGACCAACCCGGCATTTGATAGTAGTACAACCTGCACACCATAAACGGCTGACCCGCGCCACGGAGTTTGCGCAAAAGGATGAGAATGAACCCCGATGCGGTGACGAAGTACGCAATGAAGCGGGAACGGTTCGGGCAGACGATCGCGCATTTCCAGGTGCATGAGGATCTGTTCGCGTACTGCCCCGGCCGGCGAACCGTTGATTAGTTGGGGGTAAACTCCGCGCTTGTCAAGCGCGAGGGAATGAAGAGGTAAAGGGGGATTCGACCAGTGAAAGAGAAAAATGATGAGTTGAAGGCGAAGGAAGCGCTCGCGCGCCTCGGCGGCGGCCAGAAGCAGATCGACAAACAGCATGAACGGGGCAAGCTCACCGCCCGGGAGCGGATCGAGGCGGTGGTGGATCCGGGGAGCTTCATGGAGACCGAGATGTTCGTCACCCACCAGTCGACCAAATTCGGGTTGGACAAGGAGAAGTTTTACGGCGACGGGGTGATCGTTGGGTCGGGCAAGATCGGCGGCCGGCTGGTCTATCTGTATTCGCAGGATTTCACGGTCATGGGGGGCTCGCTGGGCAAGGCCCACGCCAGCAAGATCTGCCACGTCATGGACCTGGCCGTCAAGGTAGGCGCCCCGATCATAGGCCTGATCGATTCGGGCGGTGCCCGGATCCAGGAGGGGCTCGGGCAGTACGGTTCGATCTTCTTCCGTAACACCTTGGCCTCGGGGATCGTCCCGCAGTTCTGTCTGATCCTGGGACCCTGCGCCGGCGGGGCGGTCTATTCGCCGGCGCTGACCGACTTCGTCATCATGGTGCGCGATACCAGCTACATGTTCATCACTGGCCCCGAAGTAATTAAGACCGTCACCGGCGAGGATATCTCGCCCGAAGCCCTGGGCGGTGCAGCGGCGCACAATGCCGTCAGCGGCGTGGCCCACTTCGCCGCCGGCGATGAGGGCGCGGCCCTGGAGCTGACCCGGCTGCTCCTCTCGTATCTGCCACAGAACAACGCCGAGAATCCGCCCTGGGCACAGCCGAGCGATGATCCCTGGCGGGCCGATGAGGCGCTCAATAGCATTGTGCCGGACGCGCCGAACGTGGCCTATGACATGCAAGAAGTGATCGGGCGCGTCTTCGACCACGACAGCTTTCTGGAAGTGCAGGCCGACTTCGCCCGCAACGCCATTGTCGGCTTCGCCCGGCTCAATGGCTGTCCGGCCGGCGTGGTGGCGCAGCAACCGCAACATCTGGCCGGCGTCCTCGACATCAACTCGGCCGACAAGATTTCCCGCTTCGTGCGCCTGTGCGACGCCTTCAATGTGCCCATCATCACCTTTGTGGATACGCCGGGCTATCTGCCGGGCGTGGCCCAGGAGCATGGCGGCATCATCCGCCACGGCGCGAAGGTGCTCTATGCCTATGTTGAGGCGACCGTTCCCAAGATCACTCTGGTGACGCGCAAAGCCATCGGCGGGGCCTACGTGGCGATGGGGAGCAAGCATCTGGGCGCTGACCTGTCGCTGGCATGGCCCTCGGCCGAAATCGCGGTGATGGGCGCGGACGGCGCGGTCAATATCGTTTACCGCAAGCAGATCGAAGAGGCTGCTGACAAGGCCGCGATGCGCGCCGCCCTGGCGGCGGAATACAAAGAGCGCTTCAATACGCCCTACCTGGCAGCGGCGCGTGGCTACATTGATGAGGTGATCGAGCCGCGCGAGACGCGGCCGCGCCTGATCGCGGCGTTGGAGTTCCTGGCCGACAAGCAGAAACAGAACCCGCCCAAGAAGCACGGCATCATGCCGGTGTAGGCGAACGCGCCACTCGGAGGAAAGAGCGTGAGTGCTACGATAGAAGGTTTGACCATCACGGCCGTCGGCATGGGGCTAGTCTTCGTGGCGCTGGGCATCGTGCTGTTGACGATGATCCTGCTGCAGAAGATCTTCTCTCGGCCGGCCACAGCCGGGCCGGCCGAGACGCCGGCCGAGGAGGCCGCGCCGGCCCAGGCGGCAGTGCCGCCCACCGGCGCCATGCCCGAAGAGGTCGCCGCCATCAGCGTGGCCCTGGCGCTGGCCCTGGCCGAAGAGACGGCCCGCAGCCATGCGCCGGCCGGTCCCAGCGCCTGGGCCAATGCCGGCCGCTACCGACAACTGCATCAGCCATTGACGAGGGAGAGAACGCGGTGAAGAGCTATCTGGTTGCCATCAATGGACACACCTATCGCGTGGAGATAGAAGACCTGCACGCATCGCCCATCGCTGTGAAGGTGGACGGCGCGGCCTTTTCGGTCACGCTGGAAGCGGACGCATCGGCGGCTGCCGGCCGCCCGCGGGTCGAGCGGGTAGAAGCGCCCATTGTCGCCGGGACGCCGGCGCGCCCGGCCGGCGGGCCGGCCGGCGAAAATGCCTTCGCCGCGCCCATGCCCGGCGTCATCCTGGAAATTGGCGTGGCCGTCGGCCAGGCTGTCGCGCGCGGCCAGGAGCTATGCATCCTCGAAGCGATGAAGATGAAGAACAGCCTGAAATCGCCGCGCGCCGGCGTCATCGCCGAGATTAAGGTCCAGGCCGGCCAGACCGTCGGACACGGCGACATCTTGTTCCTGTTCCAATAGCGCGCCGCGCGGCTGCGCGGACGGGAGAATGCTAAAGCATGAATTGGTCCACGTTGATCCAAGAACTCTTGCGCGGCATCCTGAGCATCGGGCTGGGCAACCTGCTGATGATCGCCGTCGGCGGGGTACTCATCTATCTCGCCATCGCCAAAGAATATGAGCCGGTGCTGCTGCTGCCGATGGGCGCCGGCTGCTTGCTGGCGAACATTCCCATGACCGGCATGACCGAGGCCGGCGGCGTCTTCGGCGTGCTCAAAGCCGCCGGCATTGACAATGAGTTGTTCCCGCTGCTCATCTTCATCGGCGTCGGGGCGATGACCGACTTCGGCCCGCTCCTCTCCAATCCGAAGACGGCGCTGCTGGGCGCGGCCGGCCAGTTCGGCATCTTCGGCACGCTGATCGTGGCGACTCTGCTGGGCTTCGATATCAAGCAGGCCGCCTCCATCGGCATCATCGGCTCGGCC
>CAIQJD010000521.1 GCA_903872005.1 uncultured bacterium
AATTAGCCGGCCGTCGAGATCTTTCAGCCTGAAGTCGGGAGCCGGCCTACCGTCCACCGCCGGCTCCAGGGCCGCCGGTTCCGCTTCATCGGTCGCCTTTTCCGATGGCTCTTCTGCGATGGGAGGCGTGGGTTGTCTGGATGCCGGCGCCGATGGGACGGCGCTCACGCGGCCGGCGAGTGGGTTGCACCCCGTCAGCGTTGCCAGCAACGCCACGAGGATCAGCGTCTCCATGATCCATAGCGCCCTTTTCCGAACAGATGGCTTCGTCATCATGCTCGCCCCCCCCATGTCTATCTGGACGACAGAGTACCATGTTCTCAGTAGTTCGCCAAATTGGCACTTGACAGATGCGACGAATTCGGGTATAATCTCTCTGTACCTGAATAATTGAATGAATGCATCTCCGAGCTTCGTCTGCCTAACGGTCTGGCCGGCCTATGGAGTCGAAGCCGATAGGGTGTCGTGGGAAACCATGTCGCCTCCCGTGTTTGGAAAGGAGAAAGGCTGACCGGTCTTCGCGCGGCGTCTCCGAATAGAGACGCCGTTTTTGTTAGATCGGCGCGCCGGCGTCTGTATACGCGCGCGGCATCTCCTGTTCCGAGATGCCGCGCTTTTTGTTTAACAATACCCCCTGTTACCCTCCATTCGGCGCGACTCCCCCTTCTCGACCCAGGAAGGGGGAGTCGCCCGGCGGGTTCGCCGGCCGGGAGGGCGCGGGGCTTTTCCTGGGCAGGTTGCCCTGTCCGTTTCCTTTGACATATTCCCCCCTGTTACCCTCCATTCTGCGGTACATCCTTCGCCTCGACCCAGGGCGAAGGATGTGCCCGGAGGATCCCCCGGACGTCTGCTGCGGCGCGAATTTGCTCCGGCTGTCGTTCTGATGTATACTCACCTCAACATACAGTCCGTATCAAGAGGCGAAGTCATGCGACCGGTTGGAGCGGGGCCATCCGCTACGTTGAACGAAACGATGAAGACGCTCAAGAGAACTTTTCTCTTGAGCGTCTTTTTGCGCCTGCCGGCGCGGTTGGTGAGAGAGGCGCACCGAAGATGAGCATGTTGACTTTGCCGGCGTTGGTGGACGCGCATGTCCATTTCCGCGAGCCGGGCGGGACGCACAAAGAGGATTTTGATAGCGGGACGCAAGCGGCGTTGGCCGGCGGGATCAGCGTCGTGCTGGAGATGCCCAATACCAGGCCGCCGACGGTGGATGCTGCGACGCTGGCAGAAAAAGAGCGCGTGGCGGCGCAGAAGGCGCATTGCGATTTTGGCCTGTTCGCGGGAGCGACGGAGGAGAACGCGCCGGCGTGCGCGGCGCTGGGCGGCCGGCTCGCCGGCCTGAAGATCTATGCCGGGCCGACCTACGGGCCGCTGATGTTGAGCGAGCTGCCGGCGTTGATGGCGCACTTCACGACCTGGGCCGGGCCAGGGCCGATTGCCGTGCATGCCGAGGGAGCGATGCTGGCCGTCGCCATCGCGTTGGGGCGCGCCTATCGCCGGCCGACGCATCTGTGCCACGTCAGCCGCGCCTATGAGATCGAGCTGATTCGGCGCTCGAAAGCGGAAGGCGCGCCCATCACTTGTGAGGTCACGCCGCACCACCTGTTCTTGACAGAGGATGATGCGGCGCGGCTTGGCCCGCTGGGGCACATGAAGCCGGCTTTGGGCAGCGCGGCAGACGTGGACGCGCTTTGGCGCAATCTGGATGTGGTAGATATCTTCGCGACCGATCATGCGCCGCACACGCTGGCGGAAAAGCGAGGCGAGAATCCTCCGCCGGGCGTGCCGGGCGTGGAGACGATGCTGCCGCTGTTGCTGACTGCCGTGACGGAAGGACGCCTGATGTTGGGGGATGTCGTGAGCCGGCTGCATGACGGGCCGGCGCGCGTTTTCGGGCTGCGCTTGCCGCCGGCAGAGACGGTTATTGATGATGCGGCCGTCTGGGAAATTGGCAACGAGCCGCTGTTCACGCGTTGTGGATGGACTCCCTTTGCCGGGATGCGCGCCACGGGGCGCGTGGTCAGCGTGAAGCTGCGCGGCGAGTTGGCATATCGGGATGGTCGGGTGCTGGCGCCAGCCGGCTTTGGGAGAAATGTGCGGATGGCGCTTCTCAGTTAGTCACTCATACGGACGACGACATTAGGAGGGTCGAAATGTATCAGAGCAGTGAGTTCCAGAGTCTACGCGATGTCGCCATGCCGGCGGACAATGTGAATAATGGGCTGTACGGACAGGATATTCTGTCGGTGAAGCAGTTCGACCGCCGGCTGCTGGAATATGTGTTGAGCATTGCCGAGGAGATGCGCGGCTTGGTGCGCCGGTTCGGCAAGGCCAATTTGTTGGAAGGGAAGATTCTCGCGAATCTGTTCTATGAGCCGAGCACACGCACCAGCGCCTCGTTTCAGGCGGCCATGTATCGCCTGGGAGGGCGCTGCATTAACATCAGTGAAGTGCGCTATTCGTCGGTGACCAAGGGCGAGTCGTTGCCGGATACGGTGCGTACCCTGGAGAGCTACTGCGATGTGATTGTGTTGCGCCACCCGGAGACCGGCTCGGCGGCTATTGCGGCGAAGTATGCGCGCAAGCCGGTGATCAATGCCGGCGACGGCACCGGCGAGCATCCGACGCAGGCGCTCCTTGATCTGTACACGATCAAAGATGAGTTGCGGTCGCTCGACGGCCTGAAAGTGGCGATGTTGGGCGACCTCAAGTATGGCCGCACGGTGCATTCGCTGACGCGCCTGTTGAGCAAGTTCGATACGGAGTTCACGTTCGTCTCGCCGGATAGCCTGCGGATGCCGGAGCAGTTCTTGCAGGAGCTGGATCAGACTGGGCACAAGTATCAGTTGCAGACGGATGTTCATGCGGTGATTGATCAGGTGGATGTGTTGTATGTGACGCGCGTGCAGCGCGAGCGGTTCGAGGATCCGAACCAGTACGAGACGGTGAAGGATTTCTACGTGATTTCGCCGGAGCTGATGGCGCGGGCGAAGCCGAAGATGATCGTGATGCACCCCTTGCCGCGCGTCTTCGAAATTGACATGCGTGTGGACGATGATCCGCGCGCGGCGTACTTCCGGCAGATGGAGAACGGCATGTACATGCGTATGGCGCTCCTGGCGGGGGTCCTGGGCAAGGCATGATGTGGCCCATCGGGCGGCCGGAAACGAATGGGTGATGAAATGCCCGCTGATGAACGGGTGAGGTTGCTGGAACTGGATCGGCCGGCGCTCACCGCTCTTTTGCAGGGGTGGGGAGAGCCGGCCTATCGCGCCGGGCAGCTCTGGGCGTGGCTATATCGTGATCTGGCGACGGATTTCGCCGAGATGACGAACTTGCCGGCCGGCTTGCGCCAGAAGTTGGCGCAGGGCGCTGCGTTGGCAACGGTCGCTGCGCTGGAGGAGATTGGCTCCGCGGATGGCGAGACACGCAAGGTCCTGTTGGAGCTGGGCGATGGGGAGACGGTGGAGAGTGTGCTGATGCTCTATGCCCGCCGGCGCACGGCCTGCATTTCCACGCAGGTGGGCTGCCCGATCCGTTGCCCATTTTGCGCTACCGGACAGGCCGGCTTGATTCGCAATCTGAGCGCCGGCGAGATTGTGGCCCAGGCGCTCTATCTGGCGCGGCTTGCCCGACCGCTGGCGCCGGCCGGCGAGCGGCCGTTGACCAATGTGGTTTACATGGGGATGGGCGAGCCGTTGCTCAATTACGAGGCCACGCTCCGCAGTGTGGAGGTACTGAACGACGGCGCCGGCTTCGGTCTGGGGGCGCGCCAGTTCACCATTTCGACGGCGGGCGTGGCGCCGGCGATCCGTCGGTTGGCCGGGGAGGCGCTGCAGGTCAACCTGGCTGTCTCGCTCCATGCGCCGGAAGATGCGCTGCGCGATCAACTGACGCCATTGAACCGCCGGTATCCCATCGCTGAGGTCATGGATGCTGTGGATTACTACATGGGGGTGACCGGGCGACGGGTGACGTTCGAGTATGCGCTGATCGCCGGCGTCAACGATGCCCTTGAGATGGCTGAGGCGTTGGGGCGGCTGCTCGCCGGCAAGCTGGCGCACGTGAATCTCATCCCGGTCAATCCGGCCGAAGGGAGCGCGCTGCGGCCCACGCCGCGCGAGCAGGTGGATGCTTTTGCGGAGATCGTGCGCGGCCGGGGCGTGGCGTGTACCGTGCGGTTGCGGCGTGGGATTGATGTGCAGGCCGGTTGTGGGCAGTTGCGGAGCCGGCGACGTCGTGCGTTTGACGCTCCCGCGCCGCCGGTTGTATAATGCGCCCACTGTATTTTGCCGAGGAGAGGGACGGATGACAGAGGAGACGAGTCCGACGACGCCGGCGAAAAAGCGCATCTTGACGGGCGACCGGCCTACGGGGAAGCTCCACCTGGGGCACTACGTGGGGTCGTTGGTCAACCGCGTGCGGCTGCAGGACGAATACGAGTGTTTTTTCATCATCGCGGATTTGCACACCTTGACGACGAAGTCGGAGAAGGATGATGTTGCGCAGATTGGCGACAATCTGCATGAGATGGTGTTGGACTACCTGGCATGTGGGATTGATCCCAACAAGGCGACGATCTTCTTGCAGTCGAGCGTGCATGCTATCTATGAGATGAACCTGATCTTCGAGATGCTGGTGACGGTCAACCGGCTGAATCGCATCCCGGACATCAAGGACATGGCGCGGGCGGCGCAGATGGATGACGAGACGATGCCCTTCGGTTTGTTGGGCTATCCGGTGTTGCAGACGGCGGATATCCTGATGCCGCGCGCCCATCTGGTGCCGGTTGGCAAGGACAACGAGTCGCACGTGGAGTTGACGCGCGAGATTGCCCGGCGCTTCAATCGCCAATACGGCGAGGTGTTTCCGCTGCCGGATGTGCTGTTGAGCAACGTGCCGACGCTGGTCGGGACGGATGGGCAGGCCAAGATGTCGAAATCGCTGGGGAACGCCATCTTTCTGTCGGACGACGCGAAGACGGTACGCAAGAAAGTGTTCAGCATGTACACGGACCCCAATCGCATCCGCTCGGATATCCCAGGCACGGTGGAGGGGAACCCGGTTTTCGTGTATCATGATGTCTTCAATGGGGACAAGGTGGAAGTGGATGACCTGAAGGCGCGTTACCGGGCCGGCACGGTGGGCGATGTGGAGGTCAAGGAGCGCCTGAGCGAGGTGTTGAACGCGTTCCTGGATCCGATCCGCGAGCGCCGGACGGCGTTTGGGGCGCACAAGGGGCTGGTGGAGCGCATCGTTTTTGAGGGGACGGAACGGACGAATGTCGTCGCCAATGAGACTCTGGCGGCGATGAAGCAGGCCATGGGGCTGCGCACACTGCACAATCGGATTCGACGCAAGGCGGAAGAGGCCATCAAGGCCGAAGCGAAGGGGAAGCCGGCATAGCGGTATCTCGATCTATGGCGCGGACGGTCGCAGCCAGTGGCTTACTGGCTGCGACCGTTTTTGTTTGCCGGCAGCGTCACGGCGGTCAGGCGCGGCCTTCGCCCACAGCCACGACGTAGTCCATCATCCGGCCGGGGATATTCACTCCGGTGGTCTGGATGCTGTTGCGGAATTCCATCGTGTAGTTCACTTCATTGACCAGCAAGCCGCGATCGGGGTCTTCCAGCAGGTCAATGGCGACAATGCCGCCGCCGACTGCTTTGGCCGCGGCGCGACTGAGGTTGTCAATTTCCGGCGTGATCGGGCAATTAGATGCCTTGCCGCCACGCGCGGTGTTGGTGATCCAGTGCTCGGCGTTGCGGTAGATGGCGCAGATGGTCTGATCGCCAACGACGAAGGAGCGGATGTCGCGGCCGGGCTTCTTGATGTATTCCTGGATGTAGTAGATGGAGTGAATGTAGGAGCCGAGGGTGGACTTGTGTTGCAAGACGGTTTCGGCGGCATCGCGATCGTTGATCTTGGAGAGGAGCCGGCCCCAGGAGCCGACGACCGGCTTCATGACGCAGGGGTAGCCGAGCTGCTCGATGGCTTCCAGGGCGGACTCTTCCTCGAAGGCGATAATGGTGCGGGGGGATGGGACGCCGGCGCGGATCAAGGCTGACGTGGTCAATAGCTTGTTGCCGCAGGTATCGGCGACTTGGTAGGTGTTCACGGTGGGGATGCCCCAGTCGCCGAAGATACGCAACGAGTGTAGGGCGCGGGAGTGCTGGATGCAGCGCTCCATGACGACGTCCCATTTGCGAATGGGGCGATCCATGGGCATGATGAGGGTGCGGTCGTCAATCAATTCAAAGTCCAGACCGCGTCGCTCGCACTCTTCGGTGAGCAGTTTCTCTTCGGCGCGGACACGGGAGAGCAAGATGCCGATTTTCATGATCGCGAAGATCCTCCTGGGTAGGTCGTGTACAGGGCGGCGCGCCGGCGGGCAGCGCGCGCCGTCATTCGTCGAGAGCGGGACAGGCCGGCAGCGGCTCGAACAGGACGCCTTCGTCCAGCATGGCGGCCAACTCGTCGGCAGGGCCGCATTCGGCCGGCGGCAAGCCGGCGCGAGACGGCAGTGGAGCAAGCGGCGTCGGGGGGCGGCGCAGAGCCGGCG
>CAIQJD010000522.1 GCA_903872005.1 uncultured bacterium
CTTGCGCTGGCCCTCCCCCGGCCCCCCTCCCACTGTGTGGGAGAGGGGAGGCGGCGTGCCCTACGGGGTGATCTGCTTGTCGGGGCCGAGCCGGCCGTCGGCGAGCATTCTGTCGAGGAGTTGGCGCGCTTCATCTTGCTGCAGGAAGCTCGAGAGGAGCGCCTGCTTGTAGCGCACGGCGCGGCTGGATTCCTGATACTGGCGCTCCAACCGGTCCATCAGCTTGTCGGTCAGGTCGCCGACCAGATCGCGCATCTCGGCCTGCTGCTGGGCCAATTGCTCGTGCATCTGCTCGTTCTCCAGGAGCAGGGCGCTGACGGCTTCGCGCTGGCCGCGCCCGAAGAGATTGAGGAAGCCGCCGCCGGCGCTGCGGTCGCGCAGCCGGCTGACCTCCTGCTCCAGCGCGGCGATGCGCGCCTCGCGTTCTGCGATGGCTTCTTCGTATTCGCGGGCGATCTTGGCCTTGTCGGCGGCCAGAGAGTCGAAGAGCCGGCTGATAGTCGCTTCCTGGTGCGTGCGTTGGCCGGCCAGGAGTTTGTCCTGCCGGCCCCGCGCGGTGAGGACGACCAGCCAGATGATGACGCCGGCGATGATGGCGGTGACCAGGAAAGTGACCAGCACTTTGGGATCGAGCAGGATCTCCAACATTGGGATACCTCCTACGCCCAGGTGATCAGGCCGGGGAGCATCGGCTCCGGCAGGTCGGGATGATTGGGCAGGACGCGCACGGTGTAGCCGAACCGGCCGCTGGTGGCCACGGTCATGCTGCCGGCGAAGAGATGCCGGCCGGCGCCGATCGGTCGCGCGTACTGCATGGCGAGCCGTTGCGGCTGGATGATGCCGCGGTCGCCATCCAGCCGGCCGAAATATAGCTCGACCGTGACCCATTCGGGCCGAATCTCGCCGAGGAAGACATCGGCGGTGACATCCAGTTGTTCGCCGACGGATAACTCATCTACATCCTTGCCGGCTTTGACCTCGCGCACCCAAATCTGATTCCAGAGGCGTGTGACCGGCCGGAGCCATTCGGCGAGGGCGTTGGCCTGAGACATGGAGTCCTGGCAGGACTTGCAGAACCGGCGGAAAGATGGCGCGTAGTAGCGTTCGGTATATTCGCGCACCATGCGATGGGTGTTGAATTGCGGGGCCAGCCGGGCGATGGAGTGGCGCATGCGAGCGATCCAGGCGCGGGGGAGGCCGTCGCTGCCGCGAGTGTAGAATTCAGGCAGCACCTCTTCTTCGAGGAGATGGTATAGGGCATCTGACTCGACCTGATCTTGATAGGCATCGTCATGATACACTTCGCCGCGTCCGATGGCCCAACCCACTTCATGGGTATAGGCTTCATCCCACCATCCATCGAGGATGCTGAGGTTCAGGACGCCGTTGGCGGCGGCCTTCATGCCGCTGGTGCCGCTGGCCTCGCGCGGCCGGCGCGGCGTATTCAGCCAGACGTCGGCGCCGGCCAATAGGTAGCGGGCTACATTGAAGTCGTAGTCTTCGAGGAAGACGATGCGCCGGCGGAAGCGCTCCTCGCGGGCGAGATGCACGACCGCGCGGATCATCTCTTTGCCGGGGTTGTCCGCGGGGTGCGACTTGCCGGCAAAGATGATTTGCATGGGGCGGTCCTTGTTCAGCAGCAGGCGCGCCAGCCGATCCGGGTCGCGCAGGAGTAGATTGCCGCGTTTGTAGGTGGCGAAGCGGCGGGCAAAACCGATGGTGAGGGCGTGTGGCTCCAGAGCCTCGGCCGCGGCGGCGATCTCCTGCGCCGGCGCGCCGCGTCGCTCCAACTGCTCGCGCAGCCGGCGCCGGGCAAAGGCGACCAGCCGCTCGCGCTGGCGCGTGTGGGTCTGCCACAGTTCCTCCGGCGATACCTGGTTCATCTGATCCCAGCCTTCGCCATCGGTCTCATCGTCGCGCCAGCCAGGCCCCATGTAGCGGTCGTAGAGGCTGGCCATGTCTCGGGAGAGCCAACTGGCCGTGTGAATGCCGTTGGTGATCTGGCCGATGGGCGCTTCCTCTTCGGGGACTTTGGGCCAGATCGGCTGCCACATGGCGCGCGAGACGGCGCCGTGCAGGATGCTCACGCCGTTGCGATTCGCGGCCGTGCGGATGGCGAAGACAGCCATGTTGAAAGGTTCTTGCCAGTTGGAGGCGTCAAGCCGGCCGAGGGCGATGAAATCCTCGCGGCTGATGCCGAGCCATTGATAGTAAGGCCCCAGGTAGCGATCCACGAGATCTATGCCGAACTTGTCAATGCCGGCCGGCACCGACGTATGCGTGGTGAAGATGCTGCTGATGAACGCGGCCAGGCGCGCTGTCTCAAAGGAGACGTGATTCTCTTCGATGAGCAGGCGGATGCGTTCCAGGGTAGAGAACGCGGCGTGGCCTTCATTCAGGTGGTACACGGTCGGCTGGATGCCGAGGGCGCGCAGGGCGCGGACGCCGCCAATGCCCAGCACCATCTCTTGCTTGATCCGCATCTCGTTATCGCCGCCGTAGAGTTGATCGGTGATGTCCTGGTCTTCGGGGCTGTTGAGGGGGATGTTGGTATCCAGCAAATAGAGGGGCACGCGGCCGACCTGGACGCGCCAGATTTGCGCCTTGACGGCACGGCCGGGGAGTGGGGTTTCCACGATCACCGGTTGACCGTCCGGCCCGCGCTCCAGTTGCAGGGGCATGGTGTAGAAGTCATTGATGGGATAGGATTCGGCTTGCCAGCCATCGGCATTGAGGTACTGGCGGAAGTATCCCTTTTGGTAGGCCAGGCCGATGCCGATGAGGGGCAGACCGAGGTCGCTGGCGGATTTCAGATGGTCGCCGGAGAGGACGCCGAGACCGCCAGAATAGATGGGCAGGCAATCGGTGAGGCCAAACTCCGCGGCGAAGTAGGCGATCAGGAGCCGGCTGCCGGCGGCGTCGCTGCGGGCGTACCAGGTAGTGCTTGTATCGCCCATGTAGTCGTCGAGGCGGCGCAGCCGGCGCTCCAGTTGGGTCAGGAAGCCGACGTTGCTGGCAGCGGCGTTCAGTTGCTCCTGGCTGATCTGGCCCAGCATGCGGACGGGGTTGTGACCGCTAGTCTCCCAAAGCTGGCGGTCCAGCCGGCGGAAGAGTTCGATGGTTTCGCCATCCCACGCCCAGCGCAGATTGGCGGCCAATTCGGGCAGACGCGCCAATGCCGGCGGGAGTGCCGGCTTGACGACGACGGTGCGGATCGGTTTTACCATACGTTGCTACTTAGTCTCCTCTTGGGGTGCGTCAGGGACTTTGGATCTCCTCCAGCTCTTTGCGGCGCGTTTCAGGCAGGAAGAAGAAGACCAGGCCGGCGTTGACCAGAGCGAAGACGGCCATGACCGCGACGGCGTTGCCGACGCCGCCCAGGACGAGGGCCAATTGGCCGACGATGAGCGGCGATAGCACCATGCCGAGCCGACCGAGGGTATTGTTCGTCCAGGCGGCCGCGCCAGCGCGCACGTGCGTCGGGAAGAGTTCGGTGCTATAGGTGGAACAGAGAGTCAGAAATGCCGTGTTGAAGAAGGCCAGGAAGACCAGGGCGATGCCCATGAGGTTGCTGGGGGCCGTGAAGGCCCAGACCGAGCTGGCTGCGCCCAGGATGAAGAAAGTGATGCTGGTGGGACGTCGGCCCCAGACATCCAGCAGTTTGCCGGCGACCAGAAAGCCGGTCAGGCCCAGGGTGTACGAGATGGCGACGGTGCGGCCGACCTGGGTGACGGTCCAGCCACGCTCCTGCATCGCGAAAGTCGTCCAGAAAGTGAAGACGGCGGTGTAGGTGAGATACATGAAAGCCCACAGGAAGGCGACGATGATGAGATTGCGGCGGTAGGTTGGGGCCAGGACGGCGTTGAAGTTGCTTCCATCGGCGCCGGCGGCTTTGACTTCGCGGAAGCGTTTGGTCTCGCGCATCCCGCGGCGCAGGAAGAAGACGACGATCAGGGGGATGATGCCCAGGAGGTACATGGCGCGCCAGCCCAGGGGCGAGTGTTCGACGATGGGAAAGAGGGCGCTGCCGACCACCCCGCCGATGCCGGCGACGGCTTGCACCAGGCCGATGCCCCAGGCGCGATGTTTGGCCGGGAACTCCTCGGCGATGATGACGGCGGAGAGGCCCCACTCGGCGACGAGGAAGACGCGCCCCAGGAACTGGAAGAGGACGAACAGGGCGATGCCAGACGATGCGGCGGTCAGGGCGGTGGAAATGGTGTAGCCAACCACTGTGTAGAGCAGGAGCGGCCGCCGGCCAAAGCGGTCGCCGAGCTGAATGACGAAGAAGGCGACGATGGTGCCGACGGCGATGGCCGAGACGGCGACACTGGCGGCTTGCAGGGTGATGTTGAATTGCTTTTGGATGAGGGGGAGGACGAGATTGAGGAGGATGAAGTCATACCCCTCGAAGAAGGTGGCGGAGGCCACCAGGCCGAGCAGCACGTAGTGGCTGCGGTTGAGGCGGTCGGCGCCGGCCGGCGCGGCTTCTGCTGTGCTCATCTCATCGTGTGCCTTTCTGTTTGCTCAAAGTTTCTTCCACGGATTCAGCCAACGTATCTGTCTAATCCAGTCTTCTGCCATCGTTTCCAACGATATGCCTTGCCGGCCGGCCAGTTGTTCCGCTTCCTGGCGCAGTTGGTTCGGCAGTCTCAAGGGATACTGACTCATGGGCGCACCTCTGCGGGCGTTGCGACCGGGCAGTCTGCCGCCGGCCGCAACGCCCGACCACGTTGTCTATCCGCCGCTGATGAGATGGATCACGCGCACTTCGGCTCCATCGGGAATGGTGAAGCTGTCGTATTCTTCTTTCCGCACCAGCCGGCCGTTCACAGTGACATTGATGAGCGGGAAGGTGAATTTGCAGATACGCAACAGGTCGCGTACGGTCATGCCGGGTTCCCACGCGATTTCCAGTTTGTCATTGACTTTGAGCATGGCCTTCTCCTGCCGGCGCTCAGCCGCCGGCGCGCCGCACTACTGCGACGACATCCGGGAAGTCTATGTGCAGCCGGCGCAAGGTCTCCTGCGTCGGCACGCCATTGGATGTCCAGCCGCGCCGCGCATAGACCGCGTCAATGAGCTGCTCGTAGCGCGCCGCGCGATAGGCTTTGATGGCGGAGAGCTTCTCCGCCGTGGATTTGCCGGCCGGATCCACGCCGACCTCTTCCTGAAGCTGCTTGTCGAAGCGCTCGGCGCGCGACTCGTATTCTTCGATGGTGACCGGCCCCTTGGAGCGGGCCGGCGTGGCGTCATGTTGGCGCGTCCCGAAGCCAAGCCGCAAGTTGAAGACGCGCTGGAAATTATAGACGCCCTCCGACATGGCAACCAGGTCTTCGGATGTGACTTGCCGGCCGGTGACTGCGCCGTACAGCTCGACGTAGTTCTGGACGTGTTCCGGCACCTTGGATGGCGCGTCGGTGGTCGCGTTGTCCGGCGGCTCAATATCATTCCATGGCAACTTACATAACCCATTCAAGCCGAACCAGGTGCGCCACATGGGGAAATAATGTAAGGCTTCTGCCTTCTGTTCCATCTTCGGGATGGCGTGGTTGACGGCGTCCATGAAGATGAGCCAGGCTTCGTCGTGCTGCGCGCCCTTATTGGCGAGACCATAGCCGCCTTGCTGGGCCAGGGCTTCTTTCATGATGTATTCGGAGTATTCGAGACCCTTGGCTTCCATGCCGATCTCCTGCATGATGGCCGGGTCTGCGCCGAACTTCTCGGCGAAGATGGACTTGAGCCGGCGCACGCCCTGGCCGACATACTTGCCGAAGCCGGCGCCGCTGCCCATCTGATGCAGGAGTTCCATGGCCGCGCCGGCGTTGCCGAAGTTCAGCTCCAGTCCGCCGGTATCCTGTTTGTTGATCAGGCCCATCTCGTAGCATTCCATGACGAAGGCGATGGTGGTGCCGGCTGAGATGGTGTCGAGGCCGTAGGTATCGCAGTAGAAGTTGGCTTCGACGACATGCTCAGGGTCGAAGACGCCCCACTGCGAGCCGAGGGCCGCGGCCGTCTCATATTCGGGGCCGTCCACCAGCACTTTCTGGCCTTTGTAGGGGCCGGTCTTGAGCTGGAAGTGGTCTACGGCGTGGGTGCAGGACATGCTGCAGCCGTACCAGCAGCCATCTACCATGCCCTGGGTGAACATCTTCTCCCATACCCAGGAGGCGAGCTTGGGCGCGTCGGGGTGCGCCCCATAGCGGAAGTTGTGGACTGGCAGCAGGTCGTAATCGTTCATGATTTCGACCAGGTGCGCGGTGCCGGTGGCGCGCATTTTGCACTGGAGATTATCATAGTCGTGGATCTCCTGGTGCATCTTGACGCCGACTTTTTGCAGCCGGCCGAGATCCGCCGGGCCATTCAAGTTGCTCTTCATGCCGCTGAATTTGACGACCAGGGCGCGGATCTTCTTGTTACGGAGGATGGTGCCCAGGCCGCCGCGGCCGGCTTGTTTGACGCGCATGGCGTCGCGGCGCACGTCGTAGAATGTGAAGTTCAGGCAGGCGATGCGGCTGTGGTCGGCGGCGCTGCCGGTGGTGACGGTGGAGATGGGGAGCTTCTGCTGGGCCGTCGTTCCGCCGTAGATTTCCACCAGTTGCTCGATGAGGATGTGGGTGTCGGCCGCTTCCAGGGGCGCTTCTTCGATGTAGACCTTGCCGGCGTCGCCATCCAGGAAGATGATGACGTCGCGCTCGGCCTTGCCCTGGATTTCGAGGGCGTCGAAGCCGGCGAACTTCATGTAGGGGCCAAAGAAGCCGCCGACATTGCTGTCCATCACGGATTGTGTGAGGGGCGAGATGGAGACGACCAGGGATTTGCCCGTGCCGGGGTAGCTCGTGATGCCGCCGATGGGGCCGGGCGAGATGACGATCTCGTTTTCTGGATCATCCCACTTGGTCGTGTCCTTGACGCCGTCCCAGAGGAGCTTGAGGCCGAAGCCTTTGCCGCCGACGAAGATGTCTTTCATCTGCTGGCTGACCGGCTTGCTGGCAATCGTATTGTCGGACAGGTTGACGTACAGCGTGCGGTCATTGTAGCCGCGCTGCACCGGCCGCCTGGCATAGCTGAACTCGGCCAGGAGCTTGTGGGCAGCCTTGATTTGCTGGATATTCGCAGTCGTCATCTCACTTGACCTCCGCCTTGAGCCATTGTTCGGTGATATTCGCCGGCGCGTCGGCGACTTCGATGATGGCAAGGGCTTCGGTGGGGCAAACATCCACGCATTTGCCGCAGGCGACGCACTTGAATGGCTCGATGTAGTCGGCGTGGTAGAACATGGCGTGGGTCGGGCAGAAGCCGACGCAGACGAGACAGCCGACGCACGTCTTCTTGTTCAGTTGCGCGACGCCCTGTTTGTCACGTTTCAGGGCGGTGACGGGGCAGACGTCCATGCAGGCCCCGATCTGTGTGCAGGCGAGCATCTGATAGGGTTGGCCGGCTTCGGCCGGCGGCTCGATGCGGATGCGCGATTTCGCACGGTCTTCGACCTTGAACCAGGTGCGCGAACAGACGAGTTCGCATTTGCCGCAGCCGGTGCAGCGTTCGGGCCGCGTTGCCAGAATCTTCATATCCCTCCATTCTCCTTCACGTTGCTCGAATCTTCGTTGATTGTAGAGTGACCCAGTCGTGCTGGTCTCATTTTCCGTAGTATACACCGGGAAACGCGGCAGGCAAAACCCATCGCAGAGGCGGCGCGAAATGTTGCATAGGATGCAAGGCCAGGAGCGCCGAAACGCTCCTGGCCTGCGAGAGGGAGGGAAGGAGTCAAGCAGATATGAGCCGCTAGGCGAGTCAGTCATCCTCCTCAGCGTCGGCGCCGGCTTTGCCAACGATGCTGGTCGGTTCGAGTCGGTCGAAGTTGCCCAGATAGATGCGATCCGTGCCCACTTGCAGGAAGAGATCGCCGCTGCCGGCCGGCAAATCCCAGGCTTCGAGCGCGCCGAGAACGGCGTGCGGCGCGTACTGTTCGGAGAGTAGGGCGGTCTGGAAGTCGAAGCCGGCGGCCGTGCAGGCGTCGCGGGCCGCCGTTTCGGGTTGGGAGAGATCGTAGCGCCGGCCGTATTCATCTATCACGAAGAATGGCTCGATGTTGCTGGGCCGGCGCTGGGCGTCGGTCCGGTTGGTGAATTGGATGAAGACCACCAGGAACGCGCCGCGGGCGACGAATGGCCCGTCGTCCTGCCAGAGGGTCTTGACCTTCTTGACATCGTAGAGATTCCATTTCCAGTTGTCCGTCTCCATGGGGTGTTTGATGGGGACGAACATGGGAACGCCGGCGCCGGGCACGGGCGTGAACGTCGGCGTGCGCGTCGCGGTC
>CAIQJD010000523.1 GCA_903872005.1 uncultured bacterium
ACGATCAGACCCGTGAGACCTGTGAGGTCTCCAAGACCTCACAGGTCTCACGGGTCTCGGTCACAAAATCCCTACTTTACTGTTATCGCCCAGCGTCATCTTGTACGCCTTGGGCTTGAGCGGCGAGCGCCGGATGTCTACGTTGCGCCCGATCAGGCTGTCTTCGACGCGCTGCGGGATGTCGGCGAGGCGGCTGTTTTCGAGCACGATGGAGTGCTCGATCTCGCTGTTCTCGATGGTCACATGGTGATAGATCGAAGTGAACGGCCCGACGTAGGAGTTGACGATGCGCGCCTCTTCGCCGATGATGGCCGGCCCGCGGATGCGGCTGTTGATGATCTCCGCGCCTTTCTGGATGGTCACTTTCCCGTCAATCTGGGAGTCGCGATCCACGTAGCCTTCGATCTTGTGTTCGATCTCGTCCAGCACCAGCCGGTTGGCGTCGAGCATGGCGTCGGGCGCGCCGGTGTCAATCCACCAGCCTTCGTGCACGTAAGGATAGACGTCGTAGCCCTGTTCCACCAGGTGTTGGATGGCGTCAGTGATTTCCAGTTCGCCGCGCCAGGAGGGCTTGATGGCATGGACGGCGTCGAAGACATACTTGTCAAACATGTAGATGCCGACCAGGGCCAGATTCGATTTCGGCTGGCGCGGCTTTTCCACCAGGCGCACGATGCGGCCGTCTTTCAGCTCGGCCACGCCGTATTGTTCCGGGTGTTCGACGCGGGTGAGGACGATCTGGGAGTTGTAGGCGCTGGTCTCGAATTGCGAGATGAGGCGCGAGATGCCGCCCTGGATGACGTTGTCGCCCAGGAACATGACGAAGCGCTCATCGCCCAGGAAGGGCCGCGAGATCTTGACGGCGTGGGCCAGGCCCAGGGGAGCTTCCTGCGGGATGTAGGTGATGTTGCAGCCCCAGCGCGAGCCATCGCCGACGGCGTCGCGAATCTCCGGCGCGGTGTCGCCGACGACGATGCCGATGTCGCGCACGCCGGCTTCTACCAGGGTCTCAATGACGCGGAACAAGACCGGCTTATTGGCGATGGGCACCAATTGCTTGGCGCTGGTATAGGTGATAGGATAGAGTCGCGTCCCTTTGCCGCCGCTGAGGATCAAGCCTTTCATTCATGTACTCCTGTTGGCTCAGAAGATGGAAGGACCATAGCACGCTATCCGTTGGAGAAGAGCTTCGCCCACGGGCGCTTCTTCTCTGGCTGCGCCGGCGCTGCGATGGCTACCGGCTGGTTATTGATGATGGCGGCCGGCGTGGCGCTCACCATCGTCTCGGCCCGGGCCGGGCCGATGATCTGGCCGGCTGTCGCCACGGCGGCGCGCAGCGCCGGGGGACGCCGCGTCTCATCGTGGGCATCGGAGGCGATGATGTGGGCCAGGTTGTTCCGCAAGAGGTGCAGCGCCGTTTGCTGGATGTCCGTCCCGAAGCCGCCGGTGATACTGGCTGCCGTCAATTGAACCAGCACACCGCGCTCTACCAATGGGATGAGCCGCGCCGGCTGGCGGCAGACCGCGTCGTTGCGCTCTGGGTGCGCCAGGATCACCGACAGGCCCATGATCTGCAGATCGAAGATGACCCGTTCGGTGTAGAGTGGATAGGTCAGGGCGGGCAGTTCCACCAACACATAATGGCTGCCGGCCAGGGTGAGGGCCTGCCCATCGCGGATGGCGCTCGCGATGTCGGGACTCAGGTATGCTTCGACGCCGGCCAGGATGCGGACGGCAACGCCGGCGTCTGCCAATGCGCTGTTCAAATCATGCGCGGCCTGCTGTCGCGTCGTGTGGTTGCCGGCCGGCCAGTCCAGGTGGTGCGGCGTGGCAAGCAGCGTGCCGATCCCTTCGCTCTCGGCGAGGCGCGCCATGGCGATGGCCTGGGGCAGGTCACGCGCCCCATCATCCACACCGGGCAAGATGTGGGTGTGCAGGTCAATCCAGGGCGCGCTGCCGCTACTTTCCTTGACCATAGTAGCGGTGCATGCTGGCATCAAACAGGGCGTTGGTCAGCACCGCGCCGACGACGCGGGCATTGACCTTTTCCAACAGGGCTTTGGCCTGGCGCACATAGTCGCGGCGGGTCGCGCCGGCGCTGATGACCAGCAACACGCCGTCGACGCGGGAGGCCAGAATGGCGGCGTCCGTGACGGCGATGACCGGCGGGGCGTCGAAAAGCACCATGTCGGCCTGGGCGACCAGGGCTTCAATGACTTCGGCCATGCGTCGCGAGGCCAACAATTCGGCCGGGTTAGGCGGCTGTGGGCCGCTGGTCAGCAGGGAGAGGCCGGGGATCTGCGTGGCCTGCAAAGGCGGCTGCTTGAAGGCGTTTTCGGCGACGATCATGGTCGTCAGGCCGGCGGTATTCGCCACGCCGAATAGCTCATGCAGGCGCGGCCGGCGCAGGTCACAATCCACCAGGATGATTTTGCGGCCGGTCTCGGCGGCGGTGACGGCGAGGTTCGCCAGGGTGGTGGATTTGCCCTCTTCCGGGCCGGCCGAGGTGACTACCAGAGAGCGCAGCGGATGATCCAGGCTGGAGAATTCCAGATTGGTGCGGAGCGTGCGGTAGGCCTCGGCGGCCGGCGAGCGCGGGTCACTCACCGTGATGAGCGTTGGCGTAGGCTCAGTTGGCATTGCTATTCCCTCTCCATAACGTAACCATAGCGCCGGACGCGACGCGTTCAGCGCGCCGGGTCAGTCTTGCGCCGGCTTTGTGCCGGCCCGGCGCCGGCCGGGATCGTCCCCAGCACCGTCCAGCCGACGAAGCGTTCCACATCTTCGGGCGTGCGGATCAGATCGGCTTCCAGCCATTCCAATGCCAGGACGACCAGCGCGCCGACGATGGCGCCCAGGATGAAGCCGGCCAGGGCGTTCATCGTCGTCTTCGGGCTGAACAGCTCGGCTTGCCGCACGTCATCCACAATTGTGACGACGACGCGGTCGCGCTTGTTCTGATCTTGATTCCAGCGGTCGCGCTCGATGACGAACAGTTCCCCCACGGTCTGAGCGATTTGCACGGCGACGATGGGGTCGGTGTCTTTGGCGTCAATTTGGATGGTGAAGTTCGAGGCGTCGGAGCTGATGGTGAGCTTGCTCTTCAGCTCGTCGGTGGACATATCGAATTGGGCACGATCAATGACCTGTTGGGCCATGGTGTGCGTGTTCAGGCGCACGACGTAGCTCCGCAGGATGTCTTTGATCGTATTGGTGAGGCCCCACTCCAGGCGCGCCGGCTCGGCGCTCAGGCGGATGGAAGCCTTGTAGATGGGCGTTTGCATTTGACTGACGCCCACGGCCGCCAGCGCGGCGATGAGCGCCGTCACAAGGATGATCCACCCGCGCCGGCGGATGACCCTGAAATAATCGCGTAGTTCCATGTCCCTCTTCCGCGTGGCCTCAGCTATCAGGATGGCCGGCGGGGCGAAGCCAGCCGCCCCTTACGCCGGCCGGCGGCGGTGACCGCGCTGGCCGGGATGACGCCCAACACCGTCCATCCGACGAAACGTTCCACATCGCCGGCGGTACGCACAATATCCGCTTCCAACCATTCCAGGACGAAGACGATCAGCGCCCCGACGACAATTCCCAGAACGAGGCCGATCAGGACGTTCATCCTGGTCTTCGGGCTGTACAGCTCGGCCTGACGCACATTGTCCACGATGCCGACCGCGACCTGGTCGCTTTTGTCCTGCTGTTTGTTCCAGTCCTGACGCTCCTGGACGAATTGCTCGGCCATGCTCTGCGCCAGGCGCGCCGCGGTGGCCGGGTCGGGATCCTTGGCGTCTATTTGTACCGTGAAGTTGGATGGGTCTGATGTGATGCTGACTTTGCTCAGCAGCTCGTCCGTGGACATGTTGAGGCCGGCGCGGGCGATGACCTTGCGCGCCATCTTGTGCGTGTTCAGGCGCACGACGTAGTTTCGCAAGACGTCTTTGAGCGTGTTGCTCAGGCTCCAGTCGAGGCGCGCCGGCTCGACGCTGAGCTGAATCGAGGCCATGTAGATTGGTTTCTGTACCTTGCTGACGCCGAAAGCGGCCAGCGCGGCCACGAAGCCGGCGACGACGATGATCCAGCCATGCTTGCGGATGATTTTGAAGTAGTCTCGCAGTTCCATCGCTATTCCTGGTTGCGTCCGGCGGATTGTATCGCGCCTTTCATTTTATCACAGGTCAATCGTTCGGGCAAAGCGCCGGCCGCGACGCTTGCTTACGGCAGCCGGCGACCCCAGGGGAGCAGTCGCCGGCCGGGCAAGGGCGGAATCCGCCCCAGGACGGGGAGGCCCAGGGCTTCCAGTTCGTCGGCCGAGCGCACCGACAGATCGAGATAGTCGAGCAGGAAGGCCAGCCCGACGCCGGCCAGGAGCGCCAGGAAGAGGCGCAAGGGAAGGTCCAGCTTCTCGCTCAGCCCCGGCCCGATGGCCGCGAGGGTCGGTGCATCTAAGACGACTACGTCGGCGCCGGCGGTTCCCAGTTGGGCGAAGTAGCGGGCATTGTTTTCTTTCAAGGCGGCGATGGCGGCTTCGGAGATGGCGCGGAGCTGCGCTTCGTCGCCCCAGGTGATGCGGATGGTCAGGATGCGGTGTACCTGTTCGGCGACCGTGGAACCTTGGATCGCGCCGGCGGGGATTGGCAGCGGTTGGCCGGCGGCGGCCAGCCGGGCGCTGACATCCTGAGCGAAAGCCTGGCTCTTCACGACTTCGGCGAAGCTGTCCACCAGATATTCGGAGGTGAGCCAGGTGTAGTAGCGGTCATAGGTATAGACGTTGGGGCCGCGTTCCTCGGGTTTCAGGCCGATGGCAACGCGCATGCTGGCCTGATAGACCGGCGCGGCTTTGCCGGCTCCGAAGAGGAGCGAGAAGGCCGCGGTGAGGATGACCAGGCCCAGGATGATCCAGGCGCGGCGCCATACGATCTCAGCGTAGCGGCGTAGTTCCATAGAATCGCGCACTCCTCTCATCATGCCGAAATGCCGGCGTCCGCTGCGGACGTCATGCCGGCCGGGTGATGGCTCCAACTTGCCGGCCGCGCGCCTGATGCTCGGCGTAGGCCCGCTCGACGAAGGCGCTGAAATCGCGGCGAAATTGGTCGGCCGAGAAGCACTCGGCGCGTTGACATAGGCGCTCCGCGTTGAAATAGCCTTCGCCCAGGCTTTCCAGCCGGCGCACGGCGGCGACCAACGCTTCAACGGTCTGTTCGCCGAAGAGGATGCCGGTCTCGCCATCAATGACGGTATCCAGCGCGCCGCCGCCGGCATAGGCGATCACCGGCCGGCCGGCCGCCTGCGCCTCCACCGGCGTGATGCCGAAGTCTTCCAGACCGGGGAAGATGAGGGCGCGACAACGCGCCAGCAGGTCGCTCATCTCCGCGACGGGCAGCCGGCCGAGGAAGCGCACATTGGGCGCGGCCATGGCTTCCAGGCGCTTGCGGTCGCGCCCCTCGCCGACGATCAACAGCGGCAGGCCCAGTTGATTGAACGCCTGGATGACTAGGTCGACGCGTTTGTACGGGATGAGCCGGCCCATGCTCAGGAAGTAGTCGCCGACCTGCGGCGCCGGCGCGAAGCAGTCCGTGCGCACCGGCGGGTAGATGATCTCTGACTCGCGCCCGTAGATGCGGGCGATGCGCTCCTGCACGACGCGCGAGATCGCCAGGAAGCGATCTACCCGGCCGGCGGCGCGCCGATCCCAGCGACGCAGGAGCGCCAGGATGGGCAACAGGGTCGCGCGCGTCAAGGGGCCTAAGCCCTCCCGTTGCAGGTACTCGCCGGTGCTCCAAAGGTAGCGCGTGGGCGTCAGGCAGTAGCAGATGTGCAGCGCGCCGGCCGGCGGACGGATGCCGTGGCAGAAGCCGCTCTTGTTGCTGATGATGACGTCATATTTGTCGAAGCGGAAGCTTTCGAAGGCGAGGGGATAGAAGGGCAGGAAGGGTTGATGGTAGCGTCTGACCAGCGGCCAACGATCCAGGAAACTGGCGCGGACGTCCCAGGCGCGATAGGCGGCCGGCATCTTGGCCGGCCAGTAGATGGACGTATAGACTGGCGCGTCCGGATATAGCTCGACAAGCGCTTCGAGCACAACCTCCGCGCCGCCCATTTGATTGAGCCAATCGTGTACCAGAGCGATCTTCACCGCTTCCGTCCTCGCTGCGCGGAGTATATCACAAGGTTGGCTGCTTCGACAAAGCCGGCCGGCTCAGCGCGCTTGCGCCTCGATATACTCCAACGATTGGTGGCGGAAATAGGTGCTGTATAACTCGGCGTAATGGCCGCCCTGGGCCATCAGGCTGGCGTGGGTCCCTTCGCCGATGATGGCGCCGCGATCCATGACGATGATGCGGTCTGCATTCTTGATCGTGGAAAGGCGGTGGGCGATGACGATGGCGGTGCGGCCGGCCATGATCGCTTCCAGTCCCTCCTGGATTTGCGTCTCGGTGAAGGGGTCTACGCTGGCCGTGGCTTCGTCGAGGATGAAGATGGCCGGATCCTTGAGCAACACGCGGGCCAGGGCGACCAGTTGGCGTTGGCCCATGGAGAGGTTGGCGCCGCGCTCGCCGACGTCGGTATCCAGGCCGGCCGGCAGATCGCCCAGCCAATCGCCATTGCTGATATGCATGGCCGCCTCGCGCACGGCGACGTCGTCGGCTTCGGGCCGGCCGTAGCGGATGTTGTCGCGCACGCTGCCCGAGAAGAGGAAGGGCTCCTGGGGGACGACGCCGATGCGCCGGCGATATTGGGTCAGGTCAAGGGTGCGGATATCGCGTCCGTCAATGCGTATCTCGCCGGCCTGATATTCGTAGAAGCGGGCCGTCAGCCGGCCGATGCTGCTCTTGCCGGCGCCGGTGTGGCCGACCAATGCCACTGTCTCGCCGGGGCGGATGTCCAGCGAGAAATCGGGCAGGACGATTTCCGCGCCGGTGTAGGTCAGGCGCACGTGGCTGAATTCGATGCGTCCCTCGATCTGCTCCACGGGCTGGTGGTCGGTCTGAATGACTTTCGGATCGGCGTCAATCAGGGCGAAGACGCGCTCGGCTGCCGATAGCCCATCCTGGAACTGGCTCCAGAAGCTGGCGATGCCGAGCAACGGCCACCAGTAGAAGCCGACCGCTTGCATGAAGAGGTACCAGTTGCCCGGGCTGACCACGCCGCCGCGCGTTGTCAGGCCGCCGGCGTAGACGAGGCCGGCCACGGCCAGGCCGGAAACCAGCTCCATGACCGGGAAGATCGTATCCAGGGTCAGGCCGCGACGCATCCCCACCTGAAAGGCTTGCTTATTGTTGCCCTCAAAGGTAGCGTAGATGGCCGGTTCCTGGCGGAAGCTCTTCGCCACCACGATGCCGCTGATGGATTCCTGAATCTGGGCATTGATCTTGGCCGTGACGCGCCGGGCGTGCTGCGTGACGGTGCGGGCGATGCGCCGGAAGCCGAGGGCAATGCCGAGGGCCAGAGGAGACATGACTAATAGCAGGAAGGTGAGCCAAGCGTTGATGGTGAAGAGCCAGGCGCTCAGGATGACGATGAGCAAGACCTGGCTGACCAGATCGAGGATCAGATTGACGATATCGGTGAAGTCTTGCGTGTCCGAAGTGATGCGGCTGACGATTTTGCCCGAAGGATGGGCGTCGAAGAAGGAGAGGTCGTGCCGGATGGCGGCCGCGAAGACGTCTTCGCGCATTTGCAGGACGACGTCGCCAATGACGCGAGCGGCGATGCGCTGGCGGGTATAGTTGAAGACCCAGGCCGCGAGGCCGACGACCAGCGTGCCGGCGACCAGGAGCAGCATGCGGCCGGTGGATGGGTCGGCGGCGACCAGGTCAATGGAGCGAGAGATGATGATCGGCCCGCCGGTGCCGGCGGCCGAGTTCAGCGTGATCGCCAGGGCTACCAGCAGCATCTTGCGCCAGTGCGGCCGGAAATAGGCGATGACGCGGCACAGGAGTTGCCGGTCGCTATAGGTGCGGTCGTATTCTTCTGTTTCGAGTCCGTCTAAGATGAAACCCATGCTGATTACTCATATCGGGCGAAGATACGGCGGTAGGCGGCGCAGCGCGCCAGCAACTCTTCGTGCGTCCCCTGGTCGAGCAGCTCGCCGCGATCCAGTACCAGGATGCGGTCGGCCCAGCGAATCTGACTGATGCGATGGGTGATCAGGAAGGTCGTGCGCTCCCGGCTGATGCGGCGCATGGCGCGCTGAATCTGGTCTTCGGTGGCGCTGTCAATGGCGCTGGTGCTGTCGTCCAGGATCAGGATGCGCGGGTTGGTCAGGAAGGCGCGGGCGATGGCGATGCGCTGACGCTGGCCGCCAGAAAGGGTCACGCCGCGCTCGCCGACCTCGGTCTGATAGCCGGCGCTGAAGCTCGTGATGAACTCGTGGGCCTGCGCCTCGCCGGCGGCGCGCTCAATCTCCGCCTGTGTTGCCGTGGCGCAGCCGAAGGCGATATTTTCGGCGATGGTGCGCGAGAAGAGAAAGACATCCTGCTCAATCGTGGAGATTTGCGAGCGCAGCGATTCCAGGTTCCACTCGCGCACGTCTATGCCATCCACCAGCACGCGGCCGGCGCTGACATCGAAGATGCGGTTGATCAGGCGGGTCAGCGAGGTCTTGCCGGAGCCGGTGCGGCCGACGATAGCAATGGTCTCGCCGGGGCGGGCCGTGAAGTTGACGCCCTTGAGGGTCGCGGCTTCGTGATAGCCGAAGCTGACATCCTCGAAGCGCACTTCGCCTTCAATCGGCTTGGCGATGCCGGTCGGATTGTCGTCCAGCTCGGTCTCGGTGTTGATCAGTTCCAGGATGCGCCGCGCGCCGGCGACGCCGGTCTGCACCAGGTTGAACGAGAAGATCGAAATCCAGGTCGGAAAGCGCAGCGTGCCAAACAGTCCCAGGAAGGCGAC
The DNA here is from genome assembly GCA_903872005.1 of uncultured bacterium. The sequence goes on from CAIQJD010000523.1 coordinate 8,893, forward strand.
GACCTGGCCCAGCGTGATGGCGCCGGCCCGCCAGAGGAGCAGCGCATGAAGGAAGCTGCCGGCCCAGGCCATGCTGAACATCAGGATGGGGAGGTAGCGCGCCTGAATTTCGCCTTGCCGGACGAACAGGTTGCGGTATTTGCGGGCGTTGTCGGTGAAGCGCAGCCACTCGCTCTTTTCCTGGGAGTTGGCCTTGACCACTTCGATGCCGGCGATGGCTTCTGCCAGGCCGGCGTTCATCGTGCCGAACTGGTCGCGCTGCGCGTCGGCCACCGGGTTGAGCCGGCGGTTGTAGTCCAGCAGCGTGATGGCAAGGGTGACCAGGAAGAGCGCCGGCACGAGGAGCAATTCAAAGCGCAAGCGCGCGATCATGATGATGGGGACGATGATGCCCATGGCCGAGTCGGTGAGCAGCATGATGCCGGGGCTGAGCATGATGTTCAGCATGTGGACGTCG
>CAIQJD010000524.1 GCA_903872005.1 uncultured bacterium
GGCAGCAAGGGCGAGCGCCTCAAACAGATGGGCCAGCGCGCCCGCGCCGACATCGAGCAATTGCTGGGGCAGAAGGTCTATCTGGAACTCTGGGTGCGCGTGCGTAAAGGTTGGCGCGAGGACGAGCGCCAACTGCGCGATCTGGGCTATACCGCCCAGGAATAGGTCGGACATAACCTCTCGGGGAGAGTCAAGGAGACGGTAGTTCTATGGACAAACGGAAACTACCCAACATTATCTTCATCGTACTGGACACGCAGCGCGTGGATCGCCTGTCGTGCTATGGCTACCCGCGCTCCACCAGCCCACGCCTGGACGATCTCGCCGGCCGGGCCACACTCTTCGAGATGGCCGTCTCGCCGGCGCAATGGACGATCCCCGCGCACGCTTCGATGTTCACCGGGCAATACCCGTTGCTACACCAGACGGTGCAATCGGATCGCGCCCTGCCGGCCGAGCTTCCCACCGTCACCGAGCTGCTGCGCCAGCGTGGCTACCACACATTCGGCTTCTGCAACAATCCGCTGGTGGGCGTCTTGAACAATGGCCTACAACGCGGCTTTGAGCAGTTCTTCAACTACGCCAGCTTCGTCCCCGATATGGTGCCGGCCCCCAAGTCGCCGGACGGCCTCTTCGGCCGGGCGCGCGAAAAGGCCCGCGGCGTCATCCAATATGGCGTGCGCGAGATCGAGCGGCAATTCGGCAAGTCCGAGCGCCTGCTGGCCCTCTCGCAAGAATCCTTCTTTGTCCCCTTCTGGTCGCGCCTGGGCAACTTCAAGGGCGACATCGTGCGCTGCGCCGGCGACATCGTGCGCTACGTGCGCGCCTATCACGATGACGAGCGCCCCTACTTCCTGTTCTTGAACGCTATGGAGACGCACCTGCCCTACTGGCCGGCGCAGCCCTTCGTGAAGAAATACGCCCAGTGGGTGCGGCGCGACAAGCAGGCGCGCCATTTCATGAGCGTCTTCAACACGCAAGCCTACCGCTGGGCCACACCCATCGTCAACCCCTTCTCACAGATGGAAAAAGACGCCATTGACGCCATGTACGACGCCGAAGTGGCATTCCAGGATCATCACGTCGGCCGGATCTTCGCCGCCCTGGATGACCTGAATGCCTGGGATGATACGCTGGTGGTCGTGGTGGCCGATCATGGCGAGGGGTTCGGCGAGCATAACTACATGGGGCACGCCTTCACGCTCTATCAAGAGGTCGTGCATGTGCCGATGGTGGTGCATTTCCCCGGCGGAGAGCTGGCCGGCCGGCGCGTGCCGCAGGCGGTCTCGACGCGCCGCATCTTCCATACCATGCTGCAATCTGCCGGCATCCCCTACGATGAGCCGCTCGGCTCGGCCGACGAATTGAGCTTGCGCGCCACGGCCGCCGGCCGGCGCTCACGCGACGACCTGGTCGTCTCCGAAGCCTATTCGCCCACCAACTTCGTCAGCGTCATTGAGCGCCGCAACCCGTCGGTGCTGGTCCCCTACCAGTGCCTATCGCTCTGGCGCGCCGCCTACCAGGGCGGAGACAAGCTCATCGCCGTAGATGACCGGCCGGACAAGTTCTACAACCTGCAAGCCGACCCGGCCGAGCAGATGAACCTGATCGGGTCGGCCCAAGAGGCGCCGGCGCTCTTTGCCGGCCTGTCGCAATTCGTCACGGATCAGCAACAATACGCCCGGGCCGCCGGCACGCGCGACGCCTACAGCCCTGACGAAGAGGCCGATGTCCGTGAACACCTGCGGGCGCTAGGCTACCTGGAATAGCCGGCCGGCTCACTCGCCCTTGCCGCCATACATCTCTGGCTTAAGGACGCCGATGAAGGGCAGATTGCGGTACTTCTCCGCAAAATCGAGGCCATAGCCCACGACGAAGTAGTCGGGGATGGTGAAGCCGACATAGTCTGCCTTCACCGGCGCTTCGCGGCGTTCGGGCTTATCGAGCAAGACGCACAGGCGCAACGAGGCCGGCTCGCGCGTTTCGAGCATGCTCATCAGGTAGCTGAGCGTGCGGCCGGTATCTACGATGTCTTCCACTACCAGGATGTGCCGGCCGCGGATGCTGCTGCCCAGATCCATCAGGATCCGCACTACGCCGCTGCTGGTATCGCCATTGCCATAACTGGAAGTGGCGATGAAATCAATCCCCAGGGGAATTTGGACGGCGCGGATTAAGTCAGCCACGAAGACCACCGCGCCCTTCAATACGCTGACCACCAGTGGATTCCTGTCACCGTAGTCGGCCGCAATCAGCCGGCCCAGTTCGGCAACCCTCGCCTTCAGCTCTTGCTCAGAAATCAACACGCGCGCCACATCATCCGCTAACATGGGGGTCTCCTCTCTCCTCATCTTCGTGCATCTTCAAGCCGCCGGCCGGCTGCCAGTCCGGCGGGAAGAAGAAAGCGAAACGCTCAAACGCGGCGATGCGCGCTGCGCCGTGCGCCGCTACGCCCTTCTTGAGCGGGACTTCGCCGGCCAACGTGCGCCGCAGCCCGTCCAGCAGTTCCAGGATCAGCCGGCCATCAGCCGGCGCGGCCCCATGACCGGGCAGCACCAGATCGAGTTCCCACGCCATCTGCGCCAATGTCTCAAGGCTCCGCAATAACTCTTGTGGCGCGCTGCCGGCCCCGTAGAAGCCCAGGCTCCCTTCCATGACCGTATCGCCGGCGAAGAGCAGCCGATGCTCCTCATCCACGAAACAGACCGAGCCGGGCGAATGCCCCGGCGTGTGCCAGATCGCCAGACGCCGATTGCCCAGGTCCATCTCCTGCCCCTGCTCCAGGAAAAAGGTCGGCTCAGAAGGTTGCACGACGAAATGGGCCGGCTCCACGTCGGCCGGCAAGGGCGTCCCCTGCTGGCGCAGCGCCAGGAGGTGTTGGCGCACCGAAGGCGGCACGCTGGGCCGGCGCAACCCTTCCGCTTCCAGCGCATGCACGCCGATCTGCTCGAAGCGATGATTGCCGCCGATATGATCCCAATGCCCGTGGGTGTTGAGGACGACGATCGGTTTGGCCGTCAGCGCCTCGGCCGGCACGCGGATGTCGCCCAGGCCGCGGCCGGTATCAATCAAGGCGGCGTACTCTTCGCCTTCCACCAGATAGCTATTCTCTTGCCCCAGCGCGCCGCACAGCCAATGGACGCCCGGCGCCACCTGTCGAACGGTATACCATGTCGTCATACGCTGGTCACATCTTCACGGTAGTCATATCTCTGATACGAGTTCATCCATAGAGGTCCGGCCGGCGGTCTTCCCAAACCGGCAAACGCCGGCGAATATCCGGCAGAACGCCCAGGTCAACGCCAACCGTCAGCAACGCCGGCTCCAGCCCCGCCTCGACCAACCGTTCGCCCCAGGGATCACAGACCACGGAATGCCCGCCGAAGGCGACATCCCCATCGGGGCCGGCGCGATTGCAGGCGACCACATACACCTGATTCTCAATGGCGCGGGCTTGCGTCAAGGCGCGCCAATGGGTCAGCCGCGCCTGCGGCCACTGCGCCGGCAAAAGGAAGAGGCCGGCGCCGGCCACCGCGTAGCGCCGGAACTGCTCTGGGAAGCGCAGATCGTAACAGACCGCCAGGCCAACCTTGCCCCACGCGAATTCAACGCAGACCAGCGCATCGCCGGCGCGCAAATAGCGATCTTCATACATGGGGCGGAAGAGGTGGACTTTGCGGTACGCGCCTAGGAGCGCGCCGTCCGGGGCATAGACGGCCAGGGTATTGTAGCAGGCATCGCCGGCGCGCTCGAAGGCGGAGCCGGCCAGATGGACATGAGCTTCTTGCGCCAGCCGGCGCATCTGTCCAAAAGCGCCGGCGTGCAGCGGCGCGGCGACGTGCTGCGCGTGGGCGTAATCCAGGCCATCGTGCCACAACTCGGGCAACACGACCAGGTCAGAGCCGCGCCGGCCGGCTTCCAGGACGCCTTCGCTCGCCCGCGCCAGATTCGCTTCGGGGAGGCCGACGCCGGCGTCCATCTGCAACAAAGAGACGGTGATTTGCATGGTTTTGGCTCTCGATCATCTGCCCGCGTTGCGTGCGGCAGAGTGCAAGCCGACCCATTATAGGCCAATGCGCGCCGGGCGTCAAAAATATGACTTGACTTTTGCCCTGTCGCGTGCTATGATATTGACAACTGTTAACAGTTTACTCACACGCGCAGAGGCTCCCTCACACCACCTTACGGAGGTTCCTGTGACCATATCTGTTGACCCCAATTTCGGAACGATGCTGGCGCAGATGAAGACCCCTCCGCCTGGCCCACGCTGCAAAGAGATGGCGGACGCGTTGGGCCGGCTCGAAATGCCCACCTCCAACACTCTGGCGCGCGGCGATATGCCCATCATCTGGGAAGCGGCGCGCGGCTCCAACATCATGGATGTGGACGGCAACGTCTACGTGGATCTGAACGCGGCCTCTTGTGTGGCCGCCGCCGGCCACTCCAACCCGGAGATCGTCGCCGCCATCTCCGAACAAGCCGGCATCCTGATGCACACTCAGGGCGCCACCAACCCCTGCTCGGTGCGCGTCCGCCTGCTCCAGAAACTCGCCGCAGTCGCTCCGGGCGACCTCTCTGTCTCGCACCTGGCGAACACCGGCGCGGAAGCCGTCGAAACCGCCTACAAGACGGCGCGCATCCACGTCAAGCAGCCCGGCTTTCTGGCCTTCGAAGGCGGGTTCCACGGCAAACTGGGCGCCGCGCTGACCCTGACGGCCAAAAACTACTACCGCCAGGACTTCCTCCCGCTCATGCCCGAAGTCTACCATTATCCCTACGCCTACTGCTACCGCTGCCCCTATGGCCGCGCCTACCCATCCTGCGATCTGGCCTGCGCCAAGTACATTGAGCAACGCCTGGAAAATCCGGATTCCGGCCTGCCGCGCATGGCCGGCATGATCTTCGAGCCGGTCATCGGCCACGGCGGTTGGATCGTTCCGCCGCGCGAGTTTGCCCAGGAGCTACGCCGCATCACCCAGAAGTTCGGCATGCTCCTCCTGGCCGACGAAATCATCACCGGCTTCGGGCGCACCGGCAAATGGTTCGCCTGCCAGCACTCGGACATCGTCCCCGATATCCTCATCGTCGCCAAGTCCATGGCCAGCGGCTTCCCCATCTCGGCCGTCATCACGACGCCGGCCATCGCCAAGTCCTGGGGGCCGCTGCAACACACCAGCACCTTCCTGGGCAACCCCCTCGGCAGCGCCGCGTCCCTGGCCTCCATCGGCTACATCGAGAAGCACAGCCTCGTCGATCGCTCGGCCGCCCTCGGCAAGCGGATGCAGGACGCGCTCTGGCAGATGTACGCCAAATATCCGCTCATCGGCGACGTGCGCGGCCTGGGCAGCATGACCGGCTTCGAAGTGGTCGCCGACCGCAAGACGAAGGAGCCGGCCGCCAAGACCGCCATGAAGATCCGCGACTTCTGCCAACAGCGCGGCATCATCTGCAGCAACGTCGGCGGCATGTATGGCAACGTCTTCAAGTTCTCGCCGCCGCTGGTCATCACCGACGCCCAGCTCGACTTCGCCCTGGACATCGTCGAGCAGGGCATCGCCGCCGTACAGAAAACGTTGTGAGGTAATCCGTCATGGCTGAAACCCTCTCTGCCCGTGCCGTGATCTTCGATACCGCCCGGCCGCGCCAATTCGATCTGCGTCGTTTCGAGATCCCGGCCCAGGCCAAGCCGGGCGAGGCGCTGATGCGAACGCACCTGGCCGGCGTCTGCGGCTCCGACCTGCACACCTTCCACGGCCGCGCCAACTACGGCGTCGTCATCCCCGGCCACGAAATGATGGGCCATCTCGTCTCGGTCGGCGAGGGCTTCACCGACGCCATGGGCCGGCCGCTGCACGCCGGCGACCGCGTCGTCCCTGAATCCACGATCCCCTGCCTGCGCTGCCCCCACTGTCGCGGCTTCGGCTCACGCCACGACAAGCTGGTGGATTATACCGCCTGCGAATCCTACATCCTGTGGGGGGCCACGCCCTTGAGCGACCCGGTCTGGATGAACGGCGCCTACGCCGAATACGCGCAATTGCCGGCCAACGCGCAAATGCACCGCATTGATGACGACGTTTCGGACGAGGAAGCCGTCCTGCTGGAGCCGCTCTCCGTCGGCGTCAAGGCCGTCCTCAAGGCCGGCGTGAGCATGGGCGATGCCGTGCTGGTAGAAGGCCCCGGCCCCATCGGCCTCACCTGCGTCATCGCCGCGGCCTCGGCCGGCGCGGCGCACATCATCGTCACCGGCGTGACCGGCGATGAGAGCCGGCTGGCCCTGGCCCAGGAATTGGGCGCGACCGGCGCCATCAACGTCATGACCGAAGACCCGCTGGAGAAATTCCTGAGCCTGACCGGCGGATACAAGGCCATCCGCGTGCTCGACACCACCGGCGCGCTGCCGGCCTTCGACGTCGGCATGAAGCTGATCGCGCGCAACGGAGTCTATACCGTCATCGGCGGCTATCCCCCCGGAACCACGTTGCCCGTGCCGATCTCGCACTGTCTGCGAAACAAGATTGACTTTCGCTTCTCGCACAACGGGACGAACTGCTACCAGCCGGCCTATCAGATCATCCGCAGCAAGCGCTTCCCGCTGCACAAGATGGTCACCCATCGCTGGCCGCTGGAGCGCGCCCAGGAAGCCCTCGAAGACCTGAGCCGGCGCGACGGCGGGCATGTCAAAGTCGTCCTGCAATGCTGAAAAGCCAAAAGAAAAAGAGTATTGACATCGGGGCACAACCTCGCTATAATAGGTCATGTGGTATGCCATCAGACCGCAAAGCCCCAAACCAGACTTGATTCCCCTGGCCCCAACTATTGCCATCGAAAGGGGGTGATCTCTCTCGCGAGATGACTTCCGCTCGCTTCACCTGCTGTTGAGTCGTAGTCCGCATCGAAGGCGTTTTGGGTACGGAAGAACGTTCAGGAGGAGACTCAGATGAAGACACGTCAGATGTTCCTGACAGTGATGTCGGTCCTGGTCATGGTCGTGATGCTGGTTGGCTGCGCCGCTCCGACGCCGCAAATCGTCGAGAAGATCGTCCAGCAAACCGTGGTGGTCGAAAAAGAGAAAGTGGTCCAGCAGACCGTTGTGGTCGAGAAGAAGACCGAAGTGACCAAGGTCGTCGAGAAGCAGGTCGTGGTCACGGCCACGCCGGCGCCGAAAACGGCCGCGAAGAACCCCTTCACGCCGAAAGACGACACCGTCATCGTCGCCCAC
>CAIQJD010000525.1 GCA_903872005.1 uncultured bacterium
GCCGGTCACGCTGCGTGTCCCACTGCCGGCGTCCCTGGAATTGGTCGCGGCGCGCGGGGCGCCGGGCACGAGCAGCCTGCAAGGACAGACGGTTGTTCTGACGGCCGAGAATCTGCCGGCCGGCGCCGTCTGGCTTGTAGAGCTTGCGGTGCAGGTGCGACCGACGACGCCGCGCGGCGTTCTGGTCCCATGCTATGCAGAGATCGAGGGCGGCGGCCAAACCTGGCGCTCGCGCACCCTGGTGCTCCCCTTGCCGCCGGCGGAGTTGCCGCGCACCGGGGGGATGGGTCTGACGCCATGACCCGCCGGCAAGTCGCCTGGTTGATTGTCGGCGTCGTTCTGGCCGCGTCCCTGGCGTTCTTCTTGCGGGCCGCCGTATCGGTTAGCCGACATACGGATTCGGCTTTGGCGGCTGTGGGCCGTCTGCGGGCCATGCCGGCGTCGGCCGGCGCCGGCCTGACTTTCGCCGCAGCCGCGGTTGAGTTGCGCCAGATGGAGGCCGACCTACGCGCCGTGGCGAAGGAAGGTTGGCCGCTATTGGCGCTGGCGCCGGCGCTGGGCTGGGCGCCGGTATACGGCGGCGATCTCGCGGCCACGCCGGCGCTCCTGGAGATTGCCTCAAGTCTCGTCTCCGTCGCCAATCAAGGCATGACGCTGCTCGAGCCGCTCCTCGCGCCGGCCGGCGCCGCTGCCGAAGAGTCGGCCCTGGTGCAGCAACTCCTCCGCGCGTTGCAATCGCATCCACAGGAACTGGCGCAGATGGCCGGCGAAATTGACCGTGCGGTTGAGCTGCGGCGCAGCGTGGCCGTGGAGCGCCTTTCGCCCCAGATGCGCCAATACGTGACGGCTCTCGATGCCTGGTTGCCGGCCATGCAATCCCTCGCCCGTCTGGCGCCGCGTCTGCCGGCTCTGCTGGGCGTTGGGCGGCAGCGCACCTATCTCCTTCTGGCACAAAACAACGAAGAACTGCGGGCCACGGGCGGTTTCATCAGCGGCGTGGGCGAGCTGGCGTTGCGCGACGGCGCGATTGCCTCGGCACGCTTTATGGATAGCTACGCGGTGGATGATCTGGCGCGGGCGCATCCGGCGGCGCCGCCGGCGCTGGCGCGGCACATGGGCGCGGACTATCTGGTGCTGCGAGATGCCAACTGGACGCCCGATTTTCCGACGTCGGCACAGGTCATCGCCGGCATGTATCAGTTGGATCAGGGCGTATCGGTGGATGGCGTCATCGCCTGGGATTTGCCGGCCGTTGGGCTGCTGGTGGATGCGCTGGGGCCGTTGCAGGTCGAAGGGTACGCCGAACCGGTCTCCAGCGCCAACTACATGCAGCTCTTGATGCAGTATTGGGAAGCGCCGGCTGAGAGCGTGGCCGGCGGCAGCGGTTCTGCTGAGTGGTGGGCGCATCGCAAAGACTTCATGGGGGCGCTGCTCGATGCGGCCCTGCAGCGGCTTGTGGTTGCGCCGGCTTCGATTGATTGGCCTGGATTGGCCTGGGGGCTGCAAACCGCGCTGGATGAGAAGCATCTCCTCATCTGGTTGGCCGACCCAACCGAAGAGGCGCTGTGGCCGGCGCATTGGCGCGGCGCGCTGTCCGCTGTCGCCGGCGATTATCTCCTCGTGGTGGATTCTAACGTTGGGTACAACAAGGTCAACGCGCTGATTGACCAGCGCATGGACTACCATGTGTGGCTGACCGAGCGGCCGCGCGCCGAACTACGCATCACGTATCGGCATCAGGGGAGCGTCCCTTTGGCGGATTGCACCCATGAAGCGCGTTACGGAGCGTCGTATGCCGATTTGCGCCAGAGATGCTATTGGGACTATGTGCGTATCTATCTGCCGGCCGGAGTCGCCGTGGGGCAGGTGAGCGGCTTCGTCGCCGGCAGCGAGGACCCTCCCGCCGTCGAGGGCGATAAGACGGTGGTCGCGGGACTATTGCTCCTGCCGCCCGGCGGGGAGCAAGTGGTGCAGATCACCTATGATCTGCCGGCGGGGATATACCGCGACGGCGTCTATCGCCTGGATATGCAGCGGCAGGCCGGCGCGCAAGTCGTGCCCTTCCAGGTGGTAGTCGAAGACGCCGCGTGCGCCCGTCATTGGGAGACGGATGGCGACGTCGGGATAGCCGGCGCGGCGCTGACATGGCGTGCGGACTTACGCAGCGACAGCCAGCTACGCGCCGGTTGTCGCTGACAGGGGGATGCTTCAGTCCGCGTAGCGCATCCTGGCGTATTCTTTTCTCTCACCATATCGTCATCGCTACTATTGCGTTGTTGCGAAGTTTGTATTATTATATTTAATGAATGTGGCAAAATTCGCGCCGCATCGGGCGCACCGGTTCTGCGTGTCAGAGGCCGGCAGTGCGGGCGTCTTTTTCGCTCTGCGGGTTGGGCGAAATGTTTGGCGATGAAGCCCATTGAACCAAATCTGGAGATGCCACGCGCCAGTGAGAAGACCGCGCGTGAGTTGAGAAGATCATGCACCATTTGAAATCGCGTTTGATGCGCCTGTGGGCCGGTCTGATCCCGGCAGCTCTGCTCCTGGTCGCTTGCGCCGGCGGGCCGGCCTCGCCCCCGCCAACCTTCGTGCCGCCGACGCCCAAGACCCAGGAGGTCGTGCAGGTGGAGCGCCGGCCGAGCGAAGAATGGCTCGATGCGCGCGGCTACATCGCTTCGGCGCGCGAAGAGGAACTCTATTTTCCGGTCGGGGGCTACATCCGCTCCAGCGC
>CAIQJD010000526.1 GCA_903872005.1 uncultured bacterium
CCTGGCCCTGCTGCCCGGCGTCTATGACCTCTGGGCCGAAAAAGGCTGCTACACGGACTCATCTCGCGTCCGCGTCACGACGCCCCCCGGCGCTGCGGTCGAGCTGACCCTGCGCCTTGCCGCCAATCATATCTCCGGCCGCGTGACCAATCAGGCCGGCGCGGCCATCTTCAACGCCGGCGTCTACGCCTGGGACTCGGCCGGCCAGCGCAGCTCGGATACCGTATTCACTAATAGCCTCGGCGCGTACGACCTGCGCGTCGCCCCCGGCGCGTGGTCGGTCTACGTCGTCCCACCCGGCCCGTGCGGCTACGCTGCACCATCGCCGGTGACCGTGACCGTGCCGCCCGACCAGACCAGCGTCAACATCGTGCTGCAAGGCGGCGCCATCACCCCCACGCCCACCGTCACACCGCCGGCGCGCCGTCCCAGAGCTTACCTGCCTCTCATCCGCAAGCGGCGCTGAGTCACGCGTCAACGCTGCCCCAACGAAAGGACGAACATGAACCGACTTCTGACAATCCTGAGCGCTTTTTCGGCATTGCTGGCTGCGACGCCTTTCATTCGCCCGCGCACGCGCGGCGGGCAGACCATTTTCTGGTTGCCCAAGCTGGTCGCCGGCGCTCTTTCGCTGGTAGCCGGGACCTTCGGCGCGCTGACCGCTCTGACAGGATTCCTGCGCCGCGACTGGAAGCTGGCCGGCGCCGGCCTCCTCGGCTTCGGCCTTGCCGCCAGACTGGTCTCTGAATTGCCAAACGTCGCCCACGAACTCGCCGCCCTGCCCGGCCCGCGGCGCGCGACGGAACCATCGGCGCAGCCGGAAAGCCCTGATCTTGCTCCCCGGCCGGCTCGCGCCCCAACCCCGGCGTTCGAGCGCGACGTCATTGTCGGACACAAGCCCGTATCCGGCGCGCCTCTGTTGGCCGACTTGTGGCTGCCGGCGGACGGCCGGCGCAGCGGCCTCGGCCTGATCTATGTACATGGCAGCGGTTGGCGCGTGGGAGACAAAGACATGGGCACGCGCCCCTTTTTCCGCCGTCTGGCACGCCAGGGTCACGTCATCCTCGACCTTTCCTACAGTCTCTGGCCGAGCGCTGACATGGCCTCCATGGTCATGGAAGTGAACCAGGCCATCCTTTGGCTAAAAGAGCATGGCCCGGCCTACGGCTTCCATTCGGCCCAGGTCGTCCTGATTGGCGCATCGGCCGGCGCGCACCTGGCACTGCTGGCAGCCTACACGCCCGGTCATCCCGCCTTCCGGCCGGCCGGCGCTGCCGGCGATACCAGCGTGCGCGGCGTCGTCGCCTTCTACCCGCCAGTGGACCTCCTGTCCATGAACGACGAAGACAAGGCCATGCCCTCTTCCCCCGCAATCGTAGACCGACTTGGCCGCGATATGATGAAACGCTTCTTCCGGACACAAGACGCCAGTGGCGATCACCGCCACTATGACCATTTCCTGGCCGAAATGCTGGGCGGGAAGGTCGAAGACATACCCGACACCTACCGCCTGTTATCGCCCATCTACCACGTCGGTCCCCATTGTCCTCCCACGCTGCTCATCCAGGGCAGCGACGACGTCTTCGGACTGGCGCATGGCGCCCGACGCCTGCACCAGTCTCTCGGCGCCGCCGGCGCGCCATCTGTCATGCTCGAATTCCCGCATACGGAGCATGCCTTTGACCTGATCCTGCCGCACATCTCGCCCACAGCCCAACGCTCCACACGCGGCGTAGAGCTGTTCCTGGCCCACCTGGCATAACGATCGGCGATTCTGTCCTTCGTCGTCCCTTGATGTATAATGCGCCCCATCCAATACTGTTTCAGAGGGAAGCCCGCATGCGCGCCGAAATCATCACCTCCGGCACCGAACTCCTCCTGGGCGAGCTGGTGGACACCAACTCATCCTATATCGCCCGTTGCCTGCGCGGCATCGGCATAGACCTGCACTATCTCCATACCGTCGGCGACAATGAAGCGCGCATGGCCGAAATACTGACCGAAGCGCTCCGGCGCTCCGACCTCATCATCACCACCGGCGGCCTCGGCCCCACCGTAGACGACGTGACCCGGCCGGCTGTCGCCCGGGCGACTGGCCGCGACCTGGTCCTCGTGCCCGAATTGCTGGCCGACATCGAAACCTTCTTCGCGCGGCTCAACCGCGTCATGACCGCCAACAACCGCCAGCAAGCCTACATACCGGCCGGCTCCATCCCAATCCACAACCCGGTCGGCACCGCGCCCTGCTTCATCGTCGAGGACCCACGCGGCATCGTCATCAGCCTCCCCGGCGTGCCGCGCGAGATGGAGCACCTCATGCAACACGCCGTCCTGCCCTACCTGAAGGAGAAGCTGGGCGCGCCGCAGATCATCAAAGCGCGCACCCTGCGTACCTGTTCGATGGGCGAAAGTAACGTAGACCACCTCATCGGCGATCTGGAGAAGCTGAGCAACCCGACCGTTGGCCTGGCAGCGCATCCCGGCCAGACCGACGTCCGCATCACGGCCAAAGCCGCGACGGAAGCGGAAGCCGACGCGCTCATCGCCGGCGTGGAGCGTGACATCCGCGCTCGGCTGGGGGATTACATTTTCGGGGTAGATGGGGAAACCCTGGAAAGCGTCGTCGCCGGCCTCCTCATGGAGCGCGGCCTCACCCTCGCCCTCGTGGAGAGCAATACCGACGGGCGCATCGCCGACCGGCTGCGCCAGGCCCTCGCCGCTCGTGACGCCACCGGCTGCCTCGCCCTGGCCCAGACGATCGCGCCTCCCGCCGAGCCACTGGACGCCACGGCCATCCTCGCCGCGGCTCGCCACGTCGCTGACACGGCCGGCGCAGACATCCTGCTCTACGTCGCCGGCTCCGGCGCAGACGGCCAGGGCATTTGGGGCCGTTCCACCGGCCAAACCCTCGTCGTCACCGTAGCCGACGGACAGGCCGACTTGCATCCCTTCCGCTATGGCGGTCGCGACCCGCACACGCAGATGTGGGTTCTCTTCCGCACGCTGGATTTGCTGCGCCGGCGACTCCTGGGTCTGCCGCTGGACATCCAATAGCGACGCTGTGGCGGCAGCACGACGACATTGGCAGCGTAGCCAGGACTCTATCAAGCATCCATGGCTGGGTAAAGGCGCTTGAGCTTGATGGGCGCATGGCCGCCCTTGACACTGCGCCCCGCTCATGCTGCGTGCGTCTACACACACTCCGGCGATTTGGACGATCACTACGCCACTGACGTGAAACGGCGACAAACGCGGGAGATGGTCATTGTCGCTCGCACTTTCGACGTTTTGACGTGGATGCTGCCCGTGACAGATGACTTTTCTCCGCGCCCATCATCACGCCTTCACGCAACGGTTGCTCGACGCGACCTTCGACTGGCGCCAGCTTCTTGAAGAAATGAATCATCGTCACCGGTGAGAGCGGCTGGAACGACTGGAGCGAACCAACGAAGCGTTGAAGCGCGCACGTATCTGCCTGCGCCCGGCGCTGACGTAGTAATGGCCTCGCCCTCCTGTGAGCGCGTCATCCATCACGCCCTGTGCAACCTGATTGAGCCGGTCGAGGAGCACCGCGGCCGGGACCTTCGCCGCAACCATCCCCCTACTTCCGCAGCAACCGCAACCCATTCGCCGTCACCAACAACGACGCCCCCATATCCGCAAACACCGCCATCCACAACGTCGCCGCCCCCGCCACCGCCAGCGCCAAAAACACGCCCTTCACGACCAGCGCGAACGCCACATTCTGCCCAATCACCCGCCGCGCCCGCCGGCCCAACCACACCGTCTCCGCCGCCTTCCCCAAATCCTCCCCCATCAACGCAATATCCGCCGTCTCCAGCGCCACCCCCGTCGCCGCAGCCCCCATCGCCACTCCCACCGTCGCCCGCGCCAGCGCCGGCGCATCATTCACCCCATCCCCCACCATCATCACCGCCCCAAACTCCCGCGCCAACCCCGCCACTGCCTCCGCTTTCTCCTCCGGCAAAAGCTCCGCCCGCGCCTCGTCTAGCCCCAACGCCCCGGCGAGCGCCTCCGCCGTCCCGCGCAAGTCCCCCGTCAACATCACCGTTCGCTCCACCCCCGCTGTCCGCAATGCCGCCACCGCCTCCGCCGCC
>CAIQJD010000527.1 GCA_903872005.1 uncultured bacterium
CCGTCGTCTGTCTGGGCGTCGTCAGGATCGTCCCGTCTGTCGCCCAGGAAACGGGCTACAACCCGGTCGATGGTGGCACGGCAGGATATCAGATCGCGGATGGGATAGGCGGCGCTAGGCTCGTTGCCGCCATTGGCTGTCAGCGTCATGAGCTGCAGCCGCACATCGTCGGCGTGCCCCCGCGACTTGCCCCGCGCCAGGTGCCCATTGAACGGGCTGGCGATGAACAGCTCCCAGGCGGCCTGCATCGTCGCCGGGCTGGCTTTCGGCGGGTGATTCTCGCCAAAGCAGATGGCGCCGTCCGGATGCACATTCGGCAGCGGCGCGTGGCAGGCGGTCGCGGTCGGCGCTGGTTCAGGCTCGGCGCAGGCCCAAACCGCGTAGGCCGAACCGCGCCCGGCGAAGGCGAGCGCTGGCAGCGGGACGACCAGCCGGACAAACCGCCGGCTGCCTTCGGCTTTGATCGTTTCGTCTTGCGTCAGCCGCAGTGGATAGGTCGCGGCGGGGATGAACATCACCGCGTATTCGCCCGTGGGCGTGTGACCCCAGCGGCGCACGGCCGGCGCCAGCCAGCCGCTATCGACCGGGGTCTTGCCAAAAGCGGCCCGGACACTCGCCGGGGACAGCATCTTCAAAGCTGCTTCGCCATTGGCGTCGTGATACAGGGCATATTGCCCTTCCAGAAACAGCAACGCCGCGTGGGCGGCGAGGCTGGGCAGACCGGGTAGGGTCAGAGTCATTCGGATGCTCCTTTCTCGTGTGAGGGTGCGTGTGTGATGACGGTGCAGTTATTCCAGAGCTGGATCAGCCGGTCGAGTTGGGCCGGCTCCGCCGTCAGCCAGTCGGCGGCTGCGTCAATCAGGTTAAGCATGGTCTTGGCCCGCCGCCATTCAGCGGCAAGCGCGTTGATCTCGGCTTTGGTCCACTTGGGCAGGACGCTGTAGCTCAGCGTGTCGGACGTGGTGTCCAGGAAGGCGTTATCCGTAGCATAGCCGGCATACAGGCAGGCCAGCCGGATGCCTTTCGCGTGTCCGGGGTACCCGGCTGCGACGCGCCGGAAGAAGCGCTTCCAGTCCACCTGGTAGCTGATCTTATCTTCGGTCACGGACAGCGGCCGGGTCAGCATGATGCCGGGAAAGGCCCCTATTAGGCTGTCCCAGTCGATGAACGTGCCGGGCGGCCCCTGGACCAGGCTGTACAGAACCAGCCACACCGGCTTCCAGGCGTCCATCTGTTCTTCTTCCAGCGCGAGAGGTTCCACCGGGATGTAGTCCAGTCGCTCATCGGCCAACTCGAAGCCAAGGTCGGCGACCGGAAATAGCCGCTCGCCGACCAGCCGGATAAACTCGATCTCGCGCGGGCTGTGGGCCGAGGTCGGCCGTACGCGCAGGCTGACTGTAGATCGGGCATAATCGGCCGGAAAGTAGTGCCGGTACAAGTGCAGCAGATGTGCGCCCTCCATCTGGTTGGCCAGGAAGTCAATGGCCTCGCGGGGTTTGGTCCACCAGGTCAGGTCTTTCAGGCGGGTCAGAGCCGAACTGGCACCACCGGACGGCCACGCGTACGCGGGTTCTTTGGCTGGCGGCATGGGACCGGCCTCCTAGAAACCCAGCGGCGCCCGGGTGGCCGGCGCCGCCGCGCTCTCGCGCAGCGCCTTCAACGCCGTGTCAACGTCGTGGATATCGGCCTCCCCGCGCTGGATGGCGGTCTTGACCCGTCCCATCTGGAGCAGCAGACGCTCCAGTGGAACATTTTTCTGATCCAGCTCCTGGCACAGTGCCACCGCCGGGTTGATGTACCGGGGCGCGCACAGGAGTCGCATTAGCACCGTGTTTGTGTTCATGGCCTAGCCTTTGGTCTTGCCCACAGGCGTGATCTTGACGAGCACATCCCCGTTGGGCTGAGTCTCGCGCTCGATCTCCGCCCCTTCCGCGATCTCCGGATGGTAGGGGGTGATCGCAGCCACGATGGCCCGGTCATCGCCGGCCAGTTCGGCGGGGATTTCGATGGGCTCGGCATCTTCGATAACAACTTTGGTGGTCATGGGTATTGCTTCCTTTCGTGTAGGTTAGCGTGTGGAGTAAGTACGATGCACTCAGGCGCCAAACAGGCTGACCTGGGTGGAGGCCGCTTTGGCCGCCGGTTTGGCTGTCGCAGGCTTGGTTTCCGGTTTGGCCGTGGTAGCGTGCTTGGCCTTCGCCGTCGCCGCGCCCTTGCGGGACGCCTGGCGGCGCTCTTCGGCCGCTTTCTTCTCGGCTTCGTCTTTGGCGCGGGCTTCGGCCTTGAGGGCGCCGCGCCGGGGCAACTGGGCTTCATACTCAGCCAGCAGCCGCGTCAGCGCCTCGGGCAGTTGCAGCGTGTTCAGGCGGGCC
>CAIQJD010000528.1 GCA_903872005.1 uncultured bacterium
GCCGGCGCAGCCTCGCTGATCTACCGTTACTACCAGGATGTCATCAGCGGGCAGCCGCCCAGCCCGGCCATGCTCAAGGCGTACCTGGTGAACGCCACGCGTTACCTCACCGGCGTCTCTGCCAACGACACGCTCCCTTCCAACAGCCAGGGCTATGGCGAGATCAACCTCGGTCTGGCCTTCGATACGCTGCCCCGGCTGGTCGTAGATCAGAGCGAAGTCTTCGATGCCAGCGGACAGGTGTTTCAGATGGCCGGCAGCATCGCTGACTCGGCCCAGCCCTTCCGCGTCACCCTGGCCTGGACCGACGCGCCCGGCCCGACGGTCGGCGCAGCCTACGTGAACAACCTGGACCTGGCCGTGATCGTGGGCGGCCAGACGTACCAGGGCAATAACTTCGCCGGCGGCGTCTCGATGACCGGCGGGAGCGCCGACCCACGCAACAACGTGGAGAGCGTCTTCTTGCCGGCCGGCCTCAGCGGCGCGTTCACCATCGTCGTCACCGCGACCAACATCGCCGGCGACGGCATCCCCGGCGATGCCGTCGCCACGGATCAGGACTTTGCCCTGGTGGTCTACAACGCCGGCCAGGAGCTGGGCATGTTGCAGGGGACGGTCACCGACGCGTCGTCCGGCGCGCCGCTGGCCGGCGTCAAAGTGCGCGCCGAGAACGGGAGCGCCTGGCGCAACGCCACGAGCGGGGCCAACGGCGCCTACCACATGGCCCTGACGCCAGACGTCTACACCGTGACCGCCACGCTCTTCGGCTATTACTCGACCAGCGCCAGCGCTGTCGGCGTGACGAAGGACGTGACGACCACACAAGACCTGGCCCTCTCGCTGGCGCCGGCCCACATCCTCGCCGGCAACGTGCGCGACGCCAAGACCGGCTGGCCCCTCCGGGCCAGGCTGGAGATCACGAACTATCCCGTAGACGACATCTGGACCGACCCGGCGACCGGCTACTACAGCGTATCGCTGCAGGCCGACCTGACCTATCAGCTCCACGTCAGCGCCGGCGACGCCGGCTACGCGGAAGTCAGCCGCGAGGTCGGCCCCCTGACGGCCGACCGCACGGAAGACTTCGCCCTGGCCCCCGATCTGGATAGTTGCGTCGCGCCTGGCTACGGCTGGGTCGGCTGGCGCGAGGATTTCGATGCGGCCACGACGCCGGCCCTGCCGGCCGGCTGGGACAAGGTGGTGGTCACGACCACCGCCTCGACGCTGGCGGACTGGAATACCAACGTCGGCACGGTGCATCCGGCTGGCGCGCCGGCGCACAGCGCCCCCAATCTGGTCTATCTCAACTCCTACTGGGCCGACGCCGGCGGGGCCAACCGGCTCTACCGCACTGCCGGCCTGAACATGACCGCCATGCCCACCACCACCCTCTCCTTCTGGATGTACCACGATATGGCCTGGGCCAGCTATCCCGACCGGCTGCAAGTGCAGATTTCGACGAATGGCGGGACGACCTGGCGGAACGTGGGCGCGGTCGTCAGACGCTACGATGGCTCCACCGGCTGGAAGCAACACCAGGTGGACCTGAGCGCCTACGCCGGCCAGACGGCCCTGCGTCTGGGCCTGCTGGGCATCAGCGGCTACGGCTCCGATATGCACATTGACGACATCGGGCTGAGCCAGTGCCAGGTACTCTCCGATGGCACGCCCACGGCGACGCCGACAGCCACGCCAACGGCATTGCCCTATGACCGGCGCGTCAACGTGGGCGGCGTGAGCTACCGCGATGGCGCCGGCCGGCTCTGGTCGGCCGACCGCGCCTTCACGGCCGGCAGTTGGGGCTATGTCGGCGGGACGGTCAAGACCACGACCGCACCCATCGGCGGCACGACCGATGATGCGCTGTATCAGAGCGAGCGCGCCTGGAGCGGCTCGGCCACGCCGGGCTATCGCTTCACCGTGCCGGCCGGCCAGTACGAAGTGACGCTGAAGTTCGCCGAGACGACCTGGTCGGCCGCCAATAAGCGCAAGTTCAGCATCAAGTTGGAAGGCCAGACCGTCCTCGCCAATTACGACATCTTCGCGGCGGCCGGCGCGGCCAACCGCGCCGCGCCGGATCAGGTGTTCAATGTCGCCGTGACCGATGGCGAGCTGAATATCGGCTTCATTAAGGTGCTGGACGCGCCCAAGGTCAACGCCATCCAGGTGCGCTGGATCGGCGCGCCGCCGCCCCCGACCGACACACCGACGGTTACCCCTACGCCCACCGCGACCCATACCCCGACGGCTACGCCCACGGCATTGCCCTACGACCGGCGCGTGAACGCCGGCGGCGTGAGCTACCGTGATGGCGCCGGCCGGCTCTGGTCGGCCGACCGCGCCTTCACGCTCGGCAGTTGGGGCTATGTGGGCGGGACGGTCAAGACCACGACCGCAGCCATCGCCGGCACGACCGACGACGTGCTATACCAGAGCGAGCGCGCCTGGAGCGCTTCGGCCGCGCCGGGCTATCGCTTCACCGTGCCGGCCGGCCAGTACGAAGTGACCTTCAAGTTCGCCGA
>CAIQJD010000529.1 GCA_903872005.1 uncultured bacterium
ATGGCGGTCTTGCCGACGCCGGCTTCGCCGATCAGCACCGGGTTGTTCTTGGTGCGCCGCGAGAGCACCTGGATGACGCGCAGGATTTCGGCATCGCGCCCGATGACCGGGTCGAGCTTGCCTTCGCGCGCCATCTGGGTCAGATCGCGGCTGAACTTCTCCAGGGTGCGATAGCGGGTCTCCGCGCCGGGGTCGGTCACGCGCTGGCCGCCGCGCATCTGGCGAATGGCCTGCTCGATCTTGTCTTTGGTCACATCCGCGTCGGTGAGGAGGCGGGCGGCCGGCGTGTTGCGCTCGCCGGCGATAGCCAGCAGCAGATGCTCCGTCGAGACATATTCGTCGTTCAGCCGCTTGGCCTCTTCTTGCGATACATCGAAGATACGTTTCAGGCGCGGCGTGATGTAGACCTGAGCGGCCATCATCCCCGTGCTGACCGATGGCCCGCGCGGGCTTTTCTGCAAGATGGCTTCCAGCTCGTGCTTGAGCATCTCCACATCAACGCCCAGGTGCGCCAAGAGGTCCGGCGCTACCCCTTCGGGCTGTTCCAACAAGCCCAGGAGGAGGTGTTCGGTATCCACTTGAGAATGACCGTAGCGCTGCAGGACTTCATAGGCCCGCATGGCGGCGTCCTGAGCGCGCTCGGTGAAGCGATCCATTCGCATCATAGATGTGCGTTCCTTTCTGTTGCCGGGCGGCCGCCAGGGCCGCCCCTACGCGAAGACCAACTCGCCGGCGCCGGCATCTACCCGGATCGTGTCGCCGTCGTGATATTCACCTTGCAAGATGCGCCGCGCCAGCGGGTCTTGCAACTCACGCTGCATAACCCGCTTGAGCGGGCGCGCCCCATAGACCGGATCGTAGCCGACATCGGCCAGGTGTTGCCTGGCCGCCGGCGTCAACTCCAACGTCATCTTACGCTCATCGAGCAATTTCTGCAAGTGCGCCGCCTGAATGTCCACGATATAGGTCAGGTGTGCGCGGCTCAAGCCGTGGAAGATGATGATTTCGTCAATGCGGTTAAGGAACTCCGGCCGGAAGTGCTCGTTGAGCGCATCCAACACGCGCTGGCGCATGACCGGCTCGTCGCGGCCGGCCAGGTCGCGGATCCACTGGCTGCCAATGTTGGAGGTCATGATGACCACCGTGTTGCGAAAGTCCACCGTGCGGCCATGCCCATCGGTCAGCCGGCCGTCGTCCAGCAGTTGCAGCAGCGCGTTGAAGACCTCGGAATGGGCCTTCTCGATCTCGTCGAAGAGGACGACGGAATAGGGCCGCCGGCGCACCGCTTCGGTCAGTTGCCCCCCTTCTTCATAGCCCACGTAGCCGGGAGGGGCGCCGATCAGGCGGGCCACGGTGTGGCGCTCCTGATATTCGCTCATGTCAATCCGCACCATGGCCTCTTCGTCGTCGAAGAGGAACTCGGCCAGCGCCCGGGCCAGCTCGGTTTTGCCGACGCCGGTGGGGCCGAGGAAGATGAAGCTGCCGATGGGGCGCTTGGGGTCTTGCAGGCCGGCGCGCGCCCGGCGCACCGCGTTGGAGACCGCCGTGATGGCCTCATCCTGACCCACCACCCGCTGATGCAGCCGCTCTTCCATGCGGAGTAGCTTCTGCACTTCGCCTTCCATCAGGCGCGCGACCGGGATACCGGTCCATTGCGCCACGATGGCGGCGATATCTTCTTCGTCCACCTCTTCTTTGAGCATACGCGTGTTGGCCTGCAACGTATGTAGCCGGGCTTCCTCTGCGGCCAGAGACTTTTCGGCCGCCGGCAGATCGCCGAAGCGCAGCTTGCCGGCCAGGCCCAGATCGCCGGCGCGCTCGGCCTTTTCCATGTCGGCCTTGATCTGCTCGATCTGCTGTTTGGCCTGGCGCAGGCTCTGGATGGTCTCTTTTTCTTGCTGCCAATGGGCGCGCAGCGCCGTACTCTGCTCTTTCAGGTTCGCCAGCTCGGCTTCCAGCTTCGCCAGGCGCTCTTTGGATGCCGCATCCTTCTCTTTGCTCAAGACCTGGCGCTCGATTTCCAATTGCATGCTGCGGCGCTCGATCTCATCCAGCTCGGCCGGCAGGCTGTCAATCTCCATGCGTAACTTGGACGCCGCTTCATCTACCAGGTCAATGGCCTTATCGGGCAAGAAACGGTCGGCGATGTAGCGGTGGGAGAGCGTCGCCGCGGCCACCAGGGCGCGATCCTGAATCCGCACACCGTGATGGACTTCATAACGCTCCTTCAGGCCGCGCAGGATGCTGATGGTGTCCTCGACGGTCGGCTCGCCGACGTAAACCGGCTGGAAGCGCCGCTCCAACGCCGGGTCTTTCTCGACGTGCTCGCGGTATTCGTCCAGGGTGGTCGCGCCAATGGTGTGCAGCTCGCCGCGCGCCAGCATCGGCTTGAGCATGTTGCTGGCGTCCATAGAGCCTTCGGCCTTGCCGGCGCCCACCACCGTGTGCAGCTCGTCAATGAAAAGGATGATCTGCCCGCCGGCGCCGGTCACTTCTTTCAAGACGGCCTTGAGCCGCTCCTCGAATTCGCCGCGATATTTCGC
>CAIQJD010000530.1 GCA_903872005.1 uncultured bacterium
GCCTGGCGGGTCTGGCCCCGCTGCTGGCCGGCAGCGCCCTGCTCCTCCTCATCGGCACGCTGGCCTTTGACCTGCGCGCCCTCAGCCAGGCATTCGTCCTGCGCGACGCCGGCCGCTTCTTCACCCTCCTGGCCCAGAGCGTGCGCGTGCCCGATTTCTGGATCTGGCTCTACGCCATTTTCGCCATCAGCAACGCCATGCTCCCCAGCGAGTCGGATCGGCGCGCCTGGCTCCCGCTGGGCGTCTTCCTGCTGGCGGTCGCCCTGATCCTGGTGTTGGTCGGCTGGACGCCGAAGCTGCCGGCGCGCCTGGTGGACGCCATCATCGGCGGCGTCGAATACCTCACCACGGCGTTCCTGCTCACCCTGGCGGTGGACCTGGTGTGCGTGGCCCTCTTTGGCGGGCTGGAACTGATCGTCTCGCGGCTGACCGGCCGGTTCCTCGAATATTAGGCGCAGGGCGCACCTTCGCCCTGCTTTTGGCGTCTTCTTTCATGATAATGCCGGCCGGCATCACCTCTCCTCTAACCCCAACCCCTTCCCCCTCTTCGTACACGGAGAGGGGGAAGGGGCCAGGGGATGGGGGTGAGGTGAGGTCTGCGCCGACGCATCGCCACACAGGAGGCGCTACATCATGCTCACCCTACGCCCAGCGCGGCTCACCCTCGCCGCCATCGTCTTCATCTGCATCCTGCTCCTGCCGGCCGCCATCGCCGCGGCCCAACCCCCGGATCCCGCCGCGCTCAAGGCCGCCCTGTGGGCCGACCCGGCCGGCCCGCGCCTGCCGGACTTTCGACAGCCGCCCACAGCCGCCGACGCCGCTGCGGCCGGCGACGCGCTCGCCCTGGCCGACGCCGGCAGCCGCATCGTCTACCAGTCCTATCGAGACAATAACTGGGAAATCTACGCCCAGCGCGGCGACGGCGCGGGGGAGACGCGCCTGACCAACAATCCTTCGCCCGATATGGAACCGCGCCTGAACCGCGACGCCAGCCGGGTCGCTTACAGCTCACAATATCGCGGCGCGCGCTCCATTTATACCATGAACGCCGACGGCAGTAACCAGAATCGCATCACCTTCCCCGAAGAGATTTATCACATCCAGCCAGCCTGGTCGCCCGACGGCCGGCGCATCGCCTATGCCTCTAACGAAGTCGGCAACTATGAGATTTACGTGATGAACGCGGATGGGTCGGGCCAGACGCGCCTGACCATCCATTCAGCCGCCGACGGCCGGCCCTTCTGGTCGCCCGATGGCGGGCAGATCGGCTGGCTGCGCGTCGGCGAGACCGACAACGTCATCTGGGTCATGAACGCCGACGGGAGCAACCCGCACGCCGTCACGCCGGCGCTGCGCTTCTTGAGCCACCCGGTCTGGTCGCCCGACGGGACAAAGCTGGGCTTCGACTACGACGCCGACGGCGACTTCTGGAGCGAGCTGGCCGTCCTGAACCTCAGCGACTCGCGGATCACCACCCTCTACGACCTGGGCGGGCAACTGCTGGACGCCTGGATGGGCAGCTTCGCCCCCGACGGCGCCGGCGTCGTCTTCAGTCGCGTCGAATACGTCATCTACAACAATGAGCTGTACCTGTACCATACGTATGTCGAGCGGCTCTCGGCCGGCGGGGCGCGGACGCGCCTCACCGCCAGCGGCTACGACCTCTATCCCGACATGCAACGCTGGGACTATGTCCCGCCGGCGTCGCGCCTGGAGCCGTTATCGGCCTGGACTCGCTCCAACCGCGTCAATCTCACCATCGTGGGCCAGGATAATAGCCGTATCGCCGGCTACGACATTCAGGTCAAAGACGGGCCGGCCGGGGCGTGGGCCGATGCCTTCCAGAATATCGCGCCGAACGCTCCCGGCATGCCCACCGTCGCCTACGCCGGCCAGTACGGCCATGCCTACAGCTTCCGCATCCGCGCCCGCGACGAGGCCGGCAATGTGGAAGCCTGGCCGGCGCAGCCCGACGCCGCCACGACGACCTATGCCTGGCGCATCAGCGCGCTGGTCCGCGATGCGCGCGGCCGGCCGGCGCCGCTGGCCGACGTCATCCTCGATCCGCCGGCCTTCTATACGCTGCACGCCGACGCCCTGGGCCGCGCCGCGGCCTATAGCGCCGATCTGGGGGGCGAAGGGCGCGCCGCCCATGCCGGCTATGGCCGCTCGACCTTCACGTACGCCAATGTGGACTACGACCAGGAAAATGTCGTGATGCACCTGCGCCCGCTGGACGATCTGTTGATCAACGGGAATTTCGAAGCCGAGAATCTGAGCGGCTGGACGACGGTCGGGCACGTGCAGCTCATGAATTCATCCGGCTATCCCCACGTCCCGGCGCTCGGCACGGAAGCGGCGCAAATGGGCCAGGCGTGGGCCTTCGGGACGCCGACCGGCGTCAGCGACCCGGCGCGGAACGCCTGCTGCGCGGCGGCCGCCGCCGGCCGCGAGGGCGCGCTGCACGCCGTCTGGAAGGATCATTGGATGGGGGACCGTTTCTGGTACGCCTGGCGCAATCCCGCCGGCGTCTGGTCCGCGCCGGCGATCATCCCCAACGCGCACTTCACCACCTTCGCCGGCCAGCAGATCAGCGTCGGCCCGGACGGCTCGGCCTACGTCTTCTGGCGCGATACCGGCTCGCCCGTGCATCTGGTCACGCGCCGGCCGAATGGCGTCTGGACGGCGGTCGAAGACCTGCCCACCGATGGCGGCGAATTCAGCGCCCTGGTGGATCAGGCCGGCGTGATCCACGCGACCGTCCGGCCGGGCTGGCCGCGCCAGGTTTTGTACATGCAACGCCGGCCGGGCGAAGCCTGGACGACGCCGGTGAATCTCTCTGGCGCGCACGATGTCCTCTTCGGCCCCAAGCTGGCCCTGGGGCCAGATGGGACGCTCTTCCTGGCCTGGGCCTCGGACGAGCCGCGCGCCGTCTATCTGCGCTGGCGCGCGCCGGCCGGCGCCTGGTCGCCCGAAGCGCGCGTCGCCCCGCTGCAATACGATGTCTCCATCGCCGCGGATGGGCGCGGCGTGCTGCACGTCTTCTCGTCCTGCCCCGCGCCGAACTATCCCGATCAGTGCTATACGCAGCGTCTCCCCGATGGCTCCTGGACGCCCATCGAGATGCTATGGGATTCTTCGGATGGGCAGGTCGGCCATGCCCTGCAAGTGAGTCCGCAGGGCGTCGCCTACGTCTGGTGGGGCTATAGCGTGGCGCTGCGCCTGTCCGATGGCTACTGGATGCGCGTCAGAGGGGTCGGCGTGGAGGGACATACCAACCTCGGCATGGGCCTCGCGACGGTCGGCGAGACGATGCACCTCATCGCCCCGGACACCACCGGCCCGGAGCCTTCCCGCGTCTACCATCAGACGCTGGCCGCCGCGCCGGCCGAGATCATCTCTTCCCTGGCGCAGCGCGTGACCATCCCGGCCGGCGCGCACGCCCCCACCCTGGCCTTCGACTATCGGCTCCTGGGCGCGTGGGCCGGCGCCGGCCTGCGGGTGCGCGTCCAGCCGGCCGACGACCCGACGCCGACGACCGCGGCCCTGCTCTTGAGCAACCAGAACTACTGGACGCGCGCCGATGTGGGCCTGGACGCCTGGGCCGGCCGCAGCGTCACCGTCAGCATTGAAGCCTACACGCCGGCCGGCGGCCAGCCGGTCGAGGTCTTCCTGGACGAGGCGACCCTGGGATCGTGGTGGACGCCGGCGCTGGGCAGCATCGCGCCCGATTTCATCCCGCCGCGCACGCCGGCGCGCATCACCATCCGCGGCGAGAACTTTGCCGCCACGCCGGCCCTCTACATCAACCAGACGACGCCCCTGACCGACGTGGAATTCGTGGATGAGCATACCCTGCGGGCCACGCTGCCGGCGAACCTGCCGGCCGGCCATTACGATCTGTGGATCACGAACCCCGGCGGGCAGATGAGCGCCAATCTGGGCGCGCTGCGGATCGCCGGCTGGCTCTATCTGCCATGGGTGGGGAAATAGTCGCGCAGCAGCGCCGGCCGGCGGATTGGGGCGCGGCGCGCCGGCTCACCCTGGCCTGCATGGGCGGGCTGGGTCTTTGCGCGAGATGAAATCCCTTGCAAATCGTCGCCAAGTGTGCTAAGATAGGGCGGCGCAGGGTCGAAGCCCCGCGCCGGCGTAATAATGGTACGGCAGAGCATCCTGTTCCTGAGGAGGAAGGGCACATGAAACGTATTCTGATCGTTGTCTGGTTGGTCGTGATCTTATTGGCCGGCTTGCCCGCCATGAGCCTGGCTTCATCGGGCACGCCCGACATCACCCCGCCGGTGATTTACGCCATCGGCAATGCGCCGGTGGTCTATCTCCCCATCGAAGCCTGCAAGTATAAGTCACATCTCTTGATGGTGCAGGCGAAGGTGTATGACCTGGGCGGCGTGGATAAGGTCTGGGTGCAATACAAGCAGCCCGACGACCTGAGCTGGCATTCGGTCCGCATGACTCTGCGCCCCGATGGCTACTGGCGCGCCTACATCAATCCTCCGTGGACGGCCGTGGGCACGGGCGACATCCGCATCAAGGCGCAGGATTATCGCCCCAATACGACGATCTCTGGCGTCCGCCACTTCGCCGTTTACGGCTGCGATCCGTTGCCAGGAGCGTAGGCTGGGCTGTATGGCGCCGGCCTGGCCCTTGGGCCGGCGCCATCGTTGCATAGCGCGCGACGCCCGGGCGTCGCGCGCTATGCTTTTGACATGCTCTGGTCATTTCAGCGGCGCGTCTGCGCCGGGCCATCCACTATCCGCGTGCGTCCGCGTCCAATCCAACCGATCAGCTCCCCGCTTCTGGCGCTGGCGCAACCACCGCGTGGCGTTTGCGGGCGGCGCGTCGCATGGCCCAGCGGATGGGGACGATCACCAGGGCGACGACGGCCATGATCGCCAGGTCGCGCCCCACACTGGGCCATACCCGCTGCCACACGCCGGCCCCGGCCGGCCCATACGCGCCGGGGTCATCCACATAGTATCCGTCAAGCGCGCCTACAATCTATATCGTCACGAGGTCTTCCCCCGCCGGCGCAGCCACTTTTCCCCTTCCACGATCAGATATGTCAGCGCGCTCAGGGCCAGCAACCGCGCCCAATCGCCCCACCCAATTGGGGCGGTCAGGAAGATGGAATGCATGAAGGGCGCATACGTGAAGAGCATCTGCAAGGCGACCATCGCGCTGACACCGATCACGACCCAGCGATTGGAGAAGAATCCGATCCGGAAAGCCGAGTCTCGCAGCGATCGGCTGTTGAACAGATAGAGGACTTCAATCATTACGATAGCGTTGACCGCCACGGTGCGGGCCTGGGCCGGCGCGCTCCCTGATGACAGGGCCAGTTCGTACAGCCCAAAGGCTCCCAGCAGAATACAAGCGCCCACCAGCGCGATACGTCCCAGCAACTCGCCGGTCAAGATGGGCGCATTGGGGGCCCGCGGCGGGCGTTTCATGATGCCTGGCTCTTTCTGCTCCAGGGCCAGGACCATCCCCAGCACCGCCGATGTCACCGTATTGACCCACAGTATGTGCACAGGCAGGATGGGCAACGCCAGGCCGAGCGCGACAGCCACCAGCAGGATTAATCCTTCGCCGACGTTAGTAGGCAAGACCCAAACGATGATTTTGCTCAGATTATCGAAGACGCCGCGCCCTTCTTCCACGGCTGCCTCGATGGTGGTGAAGTTGTCGTCAGTCAGCACCATGGCAGCCGCCTCTTTGGCGACTTCGGAGCCGGCGATTCCCATGGCGATGCCGATGTTGGCTTGCTTGAGCGCCGGCGCGTCATTCACGCCGTCGCCGGTCATGGCGACCACATGGCCGCGCGCTTGCAGCGCCTCCACCAGGCGCAGCTTCTGCTCTGGCGTGACTCGGGCGAAGACCGCCACGCGCTGGACTGCCTCGATCAACTCCGTGTCGCCATAGTCGGCCAATGTCCGGCCGGTCAGCACGCAATCGGTCGAAGGCGCACCGGCCGGACACGGTTCGGCCAGTCCAATCTGCTCGGCAATAGCTGCTGCGGTGAGGGCATGATCGCCAGTGATCATCTTGACCCGGATGCCGGCCTGCTGACAAACGCGAATGGCCGAGATTACCTCCTGACGCGGCGGATCAATGATGGCCTGTAGGCCGAGGAAAGTCAGATTGGTGGCCACATCGGCCGGCCCCAGCGTCGTCGCGCCGGCCGGCCGGCTGCCTTGCGCAAAGGCAAGGATGCGCATCCCCTGGGTGGCCAGGGCGTCCGCTTCGTTGTGGATGGCTGCCGCGTCCAGGGGAAGGATCTGCCCGTCGGCGGCCAACGCCGCGGTGCATTTCTCGAGGATGACCTCGACAGCGCCCTTCACGTAGATCAGCCGATCGCGTGGCGCGCCGGCCGACTCGTGCAGCGTCGCCATGTACTGGAGCTGCGAGTCGAAGGGAATCGCATCCAGGCGCGGCAACTGTGTCTTCAGCAATTGTTCCGACAAGCCGCCCTTGCGCGCCGCCACGATGAGCGCCGTCTCGGTGGGGTCGCCCTGGGCCAGCCAGCGCCCATCTTCTTGCCCTAGAGCGCTGTCATTGCATAGCAGCCCGGCGATCAGGCACTCCCGCAAGGCAACGTCGCGTGCCAAATCCACCGGTGCGCCATCAGGTTCCAGAATTTGGCCGGCCGGGTCATAGCCGGACCCGCTAGTCGCATAGCGTCGGCCGCCGGCCACGATCTGCCGCGTCGTCATCTGATTTTGCGTCAGCGTGCCGGTCTTGTCAGAACAGATGACGGTGACGCTCCCCAGGGTCTCGACTGCTGGCAGCTTGCGGATGATGGCCCGACGTTGCGCCATGCGCGAGACGCCGATCGCCAGTGTGACGGTCAAGGCGGCTGGCAAACCTTCCGGGATCATGGCGACGGTCATGGCAACCGCGGCGGTGAAAGTCTCCACCACCGCTTGTCCGCGCAACAGGCCGGCGATGAAAGTGATCGTCGCCAAGCCCAGCACTGCGTAGAGCACGAAATGGCTGAAATGGGCGATCTTGCGCGTGAGCGGCGTCTCCAGCTCGCGCGCGCCGGAAATCAGTTGCGAGATGCGCCCCATCTCAGTGTCGTCGCCGGTGGCTACGACGATGCCCGTGCCTTGTCCATAGGTGATCAAGGTTGAAGCGTAGGTCATGTTGCGCCGCTCGGCCAGCGGCGTAGCAGCCGGCAACAGCGCTTCGGCGTCCTTCTCGACCGAGGCCGATTCGCCGGTCAGGGCGGCTTCGGCGATCTGCAGGTTGCGAGAGCGCAGCAGGCGGATGTCGGCCGGCACCCTGTCGCCGGCTTGCAGGAGCACGATGTCTCCTGGTACGAGATCGGCGGCCGAGATGCGCGCCGTCTTGTCGGCGCGCAGTACTGTCGTCTCGGCTACCATGGCCTGGGCAAGCGCCTGAATAGCTTTCTCCGCTTTGGATTCCTGGGCGTAGCCGATGATGGCATTGAACAGTACGACGACGAGGATGATCGCGGCGTCCACTGGGTCCTTGATCCATGCGGTGATGATACTGGCGACCAGCAGAATCAGGATCAGTGGGTTCTTGAATTGCCGTAAGAACTGCACAATAGGGCTGCGACCGCGTTTGGCCGTCAAGACATTCGGCCCAAAATGGCGCTGGCGATGTTGGATTTCAAAAAGATCCAGCCCATGCTGCGCGTTACTGGACAGGAGTTCAAGCGCCTCGCCGGCCGGCAAATGATGCCAGTGGTTAGCAATCAGCGTCTGCATAGGTGCGTCCTCCCTCCCCCCTCTTGCCCCCGCTCATCATTCGAGAATATAGCGATGCCGGTGCAGCTTGTCAAATTGGCCTGACTACGAGGCGAGCGACCCGATTTGTCACTTCCCCCTGCCGGTGCTATAATAATCCCACATTTTGATAGCCACAGGCTGTGACGGAGAGAAGTAGGCCGGCGGAAACCGCCAGGGAAGGGGGATCTATGACTGCAAGTCCCCCCCGATGGATGCCTGCCGAAGTTCGCTCCTGAGCCGACGGGGGAAAGGCCAGCCGGCCGAGTAGTCCGCTCCGGTCGCCCGCCGTTACCGGGCCGCTCGATAAGCTGGCGCACGCCGGCCGTCGAGGCTGAGAGGGCCGGCAGCGCGCCGGCCAGGCAGGGTGGTACCGCGGATCGCGGCTGCGCGTTCGTCCCTGGGACGCTGGCAGCCGCGTTTTCTATTTAGCGGAGCGCACCCTCCCGCAGGTTTCCTGACCTGCGGGAGGGTCGGAACGTGACGAAGGAGGCGAAAGACGATGGCGGTTGATTTGCAGGATGTGGAGCGACGCGCGCTGGAAGGGCTGGCTACGGCACAGAGCGCCGAGGCGCTGGAAGCCTGGCGGCTCGCCTATCTGGGCAAGAAGGGCGAGCTGACCCTGGCCGTGCGCGGCGTGGGCCAATTGCCGGCCGAAGCGCGGCCGGCCTATGGCAAGGTCGCCAATGAAGTCAAAGACCGGTTGGAAGCCGCCTTTGCGGCGCGCGAAGAGGCGCTCAAGCAAGCGGAGCTGGAACGGGCGCTGCGTAAAGCGCAACTGGACGTGACGCTCCCCGGCCGCCGGCCGGCGCTGGGCCGGCTGCACCCGGCCACGCAAACCCTGCGCGAGATGTACCGCGTCTTCGCTCGCATGGGCTTCCAGGTTTACCGCTCACGCGAAGTCGAGACGGATGAGTACAACTTCGAGCTGCTGAACATCCCGCCGCATCATCCGGCGCGCGATATGTGGGACACCTTCTACATCAACGAGCAGGTCGTCTTACGCACGCACACCTCGCCGGGGCAGATGCACGCCATGCGCGCCTACTGCCC
>CAIQJD010000531.1 GCA_903872005.1 uncultured bacterium
GATGCCCAGCGCGCCGCCCAGGGCCACGTAGGGCAGAAAGATGAAGAAGTCGGGAACTCCCTGGAAATCAATGAACGACCAGAGAACCGGCGCCAGCAGGGAGAGGAGCGCCGCGGCGAATGGGTCGGTGCTCAGGAAGGCGCGCAGCCCGGGCCAGCGTCGGGCACGCTGGATATACAGGCCGGCGCACGCGCCCAGGCCCCCCAGAATCAAGACCAGCGCCGCGCGATAGTCTCGCGCGAGAATGAACACCGGCCGCAGGGCGCGATGGGCGAAGGTAAGCTGTTCCCGATCAATCCCCCGATCCAGATAGAAGAGATTGAAGAGGAGCGCGCCATCGGCCAGGGCCGGCAGCGCGCCGCGTTGGGCATAGTAGAGGACGATGCCAGCCACGGGCGCGGCCATGCCGGCCAGCGCGCTCCCTACGGCGCGCCAACGGCGCGGCCGCTCTTGCCACAATGCCAGGAAGAGCGTGAGCGCCGGGAAGATCGCCGTCGGTTGCCAGGTGAGCGCGGCCAGCGCCCCGCACAGGCCGGCCCAGAACCAGCGTCGGCGCGCCGTGAGCGCGAGGCTGAGCGTCATGGCTGCCAGCATGGGGAGCTTGGGGTCTGGGCCAGAGGCCACGCGGTAGGTCAGGGGTTGACATGCCAGCAGCAGCATGGCGGCCACAAAGCCGGCGCGCCGCGAGCGCAGCAGATCGGCTGCCAGGAAATACATGGCCCCACTCAGGACGCAACCGACCAGGCACCAGAGGAGCCGGGCGGCGATGACGTCGGAGAGGCCCAGCGGCCGGCCGAGCGCGAGGCCCAACGCCAGGAGCAGCGGGGAGAGCGGCCCCTTCTGGATGAAGACGCCGACGTAAGGAGGCGCGCCGCGCAGGACTTGCTGGCCGGCGTAGACGTACATCCCCTGGTCGCGGTCGAGGAAGTTGTGGAAGCCGGCCGTGGCATAGACTACGCCGGCGAGGAGGAACACCGCTGCCAGGGGGAAGAGCCGCCGGCCGAGGGCCAGGCCGGCTTTCCCCGGCGCGGTCAACGCATCGTGGATAGGCATAGGCGGATCAACCAGCTCCTTGCCAGATACGGGATTGGACGCCACGCCAAAAAGGCCCATTCCGCGCGTACCGTGCCCCTCAGAACGGCTCCTCGTAGCCTAATTCTACCACGCAGCCCCAAAAACGTCTAGCCACGGTAGTTGGGTGTGTTTCAATTTTTGGGCGCGCGTGTATAGCCTAGCGCCTTGTGCGCGTCTGACCCGGGCCAAAAACGCCCACAAGGGGCCAGGCTACGGCAGCCCCGATGCCTGTTCCCCAAAATGTGAAACACGCACGATGGGCGACTACATTGACTTTTGACTCTTTTAGTGTTATTATACGCACAGTGAAGTACAAATTGCGTGACGCTAAGGTGTAGGAAAGGAGGCTCGCTTGTGCGTCGCCGTCGGGCCAGCAACCAAGCCGTAGACATGGCTTCCGGCGGCCCTTGACCGTAGTGCCCGAAAACCGACAGTCCGTGCGCTTTCCACAGAAGGAGGATTCTACGATGAAGAAGAATCTGATGGTCCTGATGTCTGCCCTCGTCATTCTCGTCCTGCTCGCCGGCTGCGCGGCGACGCCCACTGCAGCCCCCACCCAACCCCCGGCGGCCACCAAAGCGCCGGCCGCTCCAACCAACACATCCATCCCGCCCACCAAAGCGCCCGCCAAAGAAGTCACTATCAAATTGTGGCACTCCTGGACCGGCGCGGAAGCCGAAACGGGCCAGAAGGCCGTGGATTCGTTCCTGGCGGCCAATCCAGGCATCAAGATCGAAATCTTGGCCGTCCCCTTCGATCAGTTGAAGAACAAATACACCACCGAAGCCTCGACCGGCGGCGGCCCCGACCTGCTCATCGGCCCCAAGGACTGGATCGGCGAGCTGGCGCAGGCCAATTTGATCGCGCCGCTGGACAGCCTGTCCAGCCAGATCGGCCTGGACAAGTTGAGCAAGACGGCCGTGGAGGCCAACAAGTTCCAGGGCAAGATTTGGGCGTTCCCCGAATCCACCGAGGCGGTCGCGCTCTACTACAATACCGACAAAGTCAAGACCCCGCCCAAGGACACCGATGAGCTGTTGAAGCTGGCAGCCGAGGTCGGGTTGGGCTTGAATATCGGCTTCTACCATTCGGCCGGCATCCTCTTCGGCGCCGGCGCCAAACTCTTCGATGACAAGCAGGTGTGCGTCCTCGATCAAGGCAATGGCATTGTGGACGCCCTCACCTTCATGAAGACCGCCAAGGGCACCGCCAACGTCCTGGCCGACGGCGACGGCGGCAAGCTGGATGCGGCCTTCAAGGATGGCAAGATCGGCATGGTCTTCAACGGCCCGTGGGCCAGCGGCGACTACGCCAAAGCCCTGGGCGCGGACAAGATCGCCATTGCGGATCCCATCGTCCTCAAGAGCAGCGGCAAGACCTTCGCGCCGTTCCTCGGCACCAAAAACATCTTCCTGAGCGCCAATTCCAAGGGCGATGCCCAGGCCGCCGCGATCAAGCTGCTGGCCTCGCTGACCGACCCAGGAATTCAGGCGGAATTCGTCAAGGTCGGGCACATCCCATCGAATCCGGCCACCAAGACCGACAGCAAGATCGTTGCCGGCTTCATCAAACAGACCCAGAGCGCCAGCTACTTCCCCAACGAGCCTGAAATGGGCGCAGTCTGGACGCCGGCCGGCGACATGATCGTCAAGGCCCTGGAAGGCAAGGCCGAGCCGGCCGCCGCGGCGCAGGAAGCCGCCAAGGCCATCAACGCCGCCAACAAGAAGTAATCGCCCGTCTTTCGTGCGATCGTACGCGCGGAGGCGCAGCGCGCTGCGCCTCCGCGACTACCCCTTTCATGGAGCGAGAGCTATGGCGACCACGACGCTTCGACCTTCAGGGGACGCCGGCGGCCGGCGCAAGCACGCCGTAGAACACGAGCGCCGCATCGCGCGCACCGCCTTCTTCTACATCCTCCCGTCGGCCCTCATCATGCTCCTGATCACCTTCTGGCCGCTGATCTATCAGTTCTGGATGTCCTTTACCAACTACAGCAACCGCAACTTACGCACCGATAACCTGCTGCTGCAAGTTTGGGGTTCCTTCACCGGCAACCTCGCCGCGCACAACTCGCCGCAGTTGGTCGCGCTGGGCAACTATTTCGAGATCGTCGGGGGCGACCTGGCAAAGATCCTCAGCGGGTTCGATTTCTGGCGCATCTTGCTGTTCAACGTGGTCTGGACCGCCACGAACCTGATCTTCCACGTTGGCATCGGCGTCGCCGTCGCCGTCCTGCTCAACCAGAACGGCATGAAGTTCAAGCGTTTCTACCGCTCCATTTACATCATCCCCTGGGCGCTCCCCTCGCTGGTGGCCTCCATGATTTGGAAGAATATGTGGGATGATGTCTCCGGCGGCGTCAATCAGATCATCCGCCTGCTGGGCGGCGCCGGCAAGCTGCGCTGGCTGTTGCAAATTGACCCGCCGGTCAACTGGCTGCCGCCCTACGTGCGCGCCCCCGACTGGGCCAACCCGTATTTGCTCCTGTTGATCTTGTTACTCTTGATTCTCGTCCCTTATCTCTTCCGCTGGGTGCGCCGGCGTTGGCTCCCCTTCACCATCGTCTGGATCGCGGCGCTGGAGCTGTTCTGCCTCTTCGGGCTGACGCCGCTGCTGAACCTGTTGCGCGGCCTGCCGGCCGGCGCGGCGGCCACCCTCTTGCCCATGGGCAAAATCTTCCCGCTCTCATTCTACGCCGTGCTGGCGGCCAACATCTGGCTGGGCTGGCCCTTCATGATGACCGTCGCCACCGGCGCATTGCAGAGCATCCCGCGCGAGCTGTATGAGGCGGCCGAAGTGGACGGCGCGACCGGCTGGCAAGCCTTCTGGGGTGTGACCGTGCCGCTGTTGCGGCCGGCCATGATCCCGGCCATCATCGTCGGCATCACCATGACCTTCAACCAGTTCAACGTCATCTACTTCATCTCTGGCGGCGGGCCGCTGCACAGCACGGAAATCCTGGTGACGCAAGCCTATCGCCTGGTCAACGAGACGACGGTGAACCTGGCCGGCATTGGCAACGTGCGCCCCTATGGCATGGCGGCCTCTTTCGCCTACATCGTGTTCCTGATCCTGGCATCCATTACCCTGGTCACCAACCGCATCTCGCGCGCCACCGAGGCGTACAACGAATAGCCCGGCGGGCAGGAGGAGGAACCTATGTTGCGAAAGATGACGCTGCCGCGCCAGATCATCTCCCAGGTCACGGCCGTGCTGATCCTGGTGATCGTCGTCTTCCCTGTGCTGTGGATCGTCTCAATGTCCATTGATCCGCGCGATGTGGCGCGGCCCACGACCCTTTGGCCGGCCGGCGCGTCGCTGCAAGCCTATCAGAAGGTGGTGCAAAAGCCGACGCCCAACCCGGTCTCCTTCGTCGAGCTGCTGCGGAACAGCGTGATCCTCGCCATCGGCACCTCGGCGCTGACGGTGCTGGTCGGCACCACGTCGGCGTATGCCTTCTCGCGCTTCCGCTTCCGTGGGCGCGAGGCCGGCATGCTCGCCTTCATCATCGTGCTGATGTTGCCCAGCGTGGCGACAGTGGCGGCGCTCTTCGTGCTGCTCAATATCGTCCTCGGCCCGGATTTGCGGAACTCCATCGCCGGCGTGGCCCTGGCAATGATCGCCAGCTCGCTCCCCTTCGCCATCTGGAACATGAAGGGCTTCATTGACACCATTCCCCGCGAGCTGGAAGAAGCGGCCTTGCTGGATGGCGCATCGCCCAACCAGACCTTCTACCTGATCATGCTCCCCCTGGCGCTGCCGGGGCTGGCGGTGACGGCGCTGTGGGGCTTCATGGCCGGCTGGACGGAATTCGTCCTCTCGTGGCAATTCATCTCCAACCCCAAGTGGTTCACCCTGTCTATGGCCCTGTATGGCATGCAGGGGCAATACGCGTCGAATACGCCCTGGTCGCAATTCGCGGCCATGAGCATCATCGTCTCGATTCCGGTGATCGTCGTCTTCTTCCTGTTGCAGCGTTACATCGTCAGCGGCCTGACCGTTGGCGGCGTCAAGGGGTAGGACCAGGAGGGACTTCAACCGGTCGCCACACAAGCGCATGCAATGCGCCCGTCCCCTGGTATGGGGGCGGGCGCATTGCATATCCTGGGACACGCGCGCTTTGACAAAATAAAAGCTCCCGCTACAATAGTGGCGTTGCGCTCAATCATCTGGGCGCAGGCCCCAGTTTTCCATCCAGGAGGCCGAAGTGCTTATCATCTCTCGAACCCTGCGCGTGACCGCGCGTTGGCTCCTTTTGGGTATCTTGCTCCTCGCGCTCGTGCCGGCGCTGCCGGCCGTGGCCGACGACCCGAGCGCGGCCGGCGACGTGAGCGCCGGCGCCGTCTCCCTGAGCGAAAAGAAAGTCGTCGCGCCCGATGCCGACGCGTTCTTCGGGTCTTCCGTGGCCGTGAGCGGCGACCTGATGGTCGTCGGCGCGCCGGACACAGACGTAACCTACGACTACCAGGGCGCGGTTCATATCTTCGGGCGTAACGTGGGCGGGCCGGGCCAATGGGGCCTGATCAA
>CAIQJD010000532.1 GCA_903872005.1 uncultured bacterium
GCCGAAGAGCGGCGGGCCGACAATGGCCGCGGCCATCGAGAAGAAGTAGTAGAGGCCGGTATAGGAGCCGATCTTGGACTGCGGCGCGATGTCCACCACCATGGCCAGAGAGTTCACGTTGACCATGGCCCAGGAAACGCCGGCCAGGACGAGCATGATCGTCAAGAAGAGCGAGCTGCTGGTCAAGTAAGCGCCGGCAAAGAGGAGCGTCAGGGCCGCCAGACCGCCCATGATGACCGGCTTGCGCCCGACGCGCCCGGCGAGGAAGCCGGCCGGCAGGGCCGTGACCAGGAAGGCCACGGCCATATAGGTCAACATCGCCGCGGCGGAGCTTTCTTTCATGCCCAGGAATTCTTTGCCGTAGGTCGTCCAGAACGTCTCGATGCCATTATAGCCGATGAACCAGAAAAGGATCGCCAGGAGGATGAACATGGCGCTCTTGTCGCGCGCCGTGACGATCTCTTTGATCGTAGGGAAGACGCCCTGACGGGTCGCGCCGGCCGGCTCGGTCTCATACTCCCTGGGTTCGCGGATGAAAACGAGCACCAGACTCACTGCGCCCAGCATCACGAGCGCGCCGACGATGAAGGGGATCGGCCGGCCGGCGTCATACAGCTTGGCCCCCACCAGGAAGGCCAGCGCCGTTCCCAGCCCTCCCATCAGATTGATGATGCCGTTGGCCTGGCTCCGCAAAGGCGATGGCGTGATATCGGGCATGAGGGCGACAGTTGGCGTGCGGAAGAGCGCCATCGCCAGATTCATCAAGATCAAGGCCGCCGACAGCGCAATGAGGGCTGTCATGCTGCGTCCCAGGCTCCCATGCAGCACGGGAATGAGGGCGAAGAAGATGGCCGCCAGGGGCGCGCCGACCAACAGATAGGGCATGCGCCGGCCCAGGCGCGTGCGGGTTCGGTCGCTCAGGAAGCCGATCCAGGGCTGCACCAGAATGGCGATCCAGTTGTCAAACGTCATCACGAGGCCGACGACAGCCAGAGACAGGCCATACTCCTTGAGGAAGATCGGCACATACGAATTGTACAGCGACCAGATGATGCTGATGCCGAAGAAGCCAAAGCCGAGCAAAAACGTCCGCTTGAAATTTAGTTTCACCATAGCTCTCTCCTCGTCCATTTCTCGCTGGATGGCGGATCTTGCAGGGTCTCACTCATTCAACGTGGCGCTCAGGGCGATCAGATGCTGGCGCATCAAACTCTCGGCGGCCGGCGCGTCGCGCCGCTCGATGGCGTCGTACAACTGCTCGTATTGTGGCAGAAAGAAGCTCGTGTTACGCGGCGAAAGGTAGATCTGGCGCATCATACGTTGCCAGGTGGGAGAACTCACGGCGCGCGAGACGGCCTCGCCGAAGGCCGCCAGGACGGCGTTGTGCGCGGCGCGGGCAATGGCGGCGTGCAAGCTCAACTCGAAGTCTTCGGGGGGCAGGCCCGGCCGGCCGTGACAATCGCTGAAGCGCGCCGGCTGGCCGTCGGCCACGCGTTCGATGTCCACCATGCGTAATTCCGGCGTGCAGCGCATGTCGTTGAGGTCTTCGGGAAGCCGGCGCATGGCCGCCAGGCGGGCGCACACCGGCTCATAGGCCAGGCGCGCTTCCATGATTTCCTCGGCGCTGGCCCAGCCGGCCAGGACGATGGGCTGGGCCGGCTGGGTCGGGCGATTGGCCGGCCGCCGCGCCACAAAACAGCCTGAGCCGGCTTTGGAATCCACCAGGCCCAGGATCTCCAGCGCCGCCAGCGCTTCGCGCACAGAGGGACGGCTCACCTGCAAGGATTCGGCCAGCTCTGCGGTAGTGGGCAACTGATCGCCGGGCGCCAACTCGCCGGACTGGATCATCTGGCGAATCTGCTCCACCACGCGGGTGTAGACCTTCTTCGTCTCGACAGGCCGAAGCGGCATGCTGCACTCTCCCTCGAAGTCCCCGGCCGGCGTCCCTGATAGGTGTGGCTCAGATTGGCGGTGAATCGTAGCATCGCCCCTTGTGGGCGTCCGAGGTTTTCGAACGGGCACAAGGCCCGATGCTACAAGACGCGCCGGCGTTTCCCCCATACTGAAAACACACCCGCCCGGATGATACGCGTCGCCCGACAAGTTGTCAAGTTTACAGTAAACCTGATTGCCAGTATTGACAAAGCGAGTGTAATCTGCTATACTGACGCCAATGCATTTTCGTGTTCCCCCGCCAGGGAAGGCGAGCCGGCGCAAGCCACATGCACCCATATTATACACCCATTTGGGAAAGGAGATCGAAGTACAATGAGCGTCCTCAAGCAATTGGCCGAAGCCCTTTACAATGGTGAAGCCGCCAAGGTCGCCGATTACACCAAGCAGGCCCTGAGCAGCGGCATGACCGCCAGCCAGGTCCTCACGGAAGGTCTCATCGGCGGCATGAACGCCGTGGGCAAGGACTTCCGCGATGGCGTCCTGTTCGTCCCCGAAGTCTTGATCGCCGCCCGCGCCATGCAGTCCGGCATGAACATCCTCAAGCCGCTCCTGGCCGCCGCTGACATTCAGCCCATCGGCAAGTTCGCCATCGGCACCGTCAAGGGCGACCTGCACGACATCGGCAAGAACCTGGTCGGCATGATGATGGAAGGCGCCGGCTTCGAGATCATTAACCTGGGCACCGACGTGCCGGCCGACAAGTTCGTCGCCGCCGTCAAGGAACAGGGCGCGACCGTCCTCGGCATGTCCGCGCTGCTGACCACCACCATGGTCGAGATGAAGGGCGTCATCGAAGCCCTCGAAGAAGCCGGCCTGCGCGATAAGGTCAAGGTCATCATCGGCGGCGCTCCCGTCACCCAGAAGTTCTCCGATGAGATCGGCGCCGACGGCTATGCCGCCAACGCCTCCGCCGCAGTGGAAAAGGCCAAGACCCTCCTCGGCAAGTAATTGCCGCTGAAGCGTCATGGATAGAGACTTCCGAAGTCTTGCAGACTTCGGAAGTCTTTGTTTTGGGGCCGATTGACAGAAGCTCCTGCGCCAGGGTATACTGCCGCTAGCCGGGCGAAGCCCACCGGGCATTGCCACATCCTGCGCCACAGGAGATGGCCCTCATGGCAGCATGTTCGCGTAACTTCTACCGACTCGTTGCTCCGCTCGCGCTGCTCGCCCTGTGCATCTTGCTCAGCGTCGGGCCGGCCGCGCCGGCCGCCGCCCAGAACGGTGTATCCTACTATGTCGCGCCGACCGGCGACGACGAGAACGACGGGCGCTCGCTAACCAGGGCCTTCCGCACGATCCAGAGGTGCGCCAACATCGCCTCGGCCGGCGATACCTGCTGGATACGCGCCGGCGTCTATCGCGAGACGATCACGCCGGCCCATTCCGGCGTCGCCGGCCGGCCCATCACCTTCGCCGCCTATGCCGGCGAGACCGTCACGATCAGCGGCGCGGATCCCATTGACGGCTGGACGCGCTACAGCGGCGAAATCTACCGCGCGCCCATGCCCTGGACGGCGCGCGAGCGGCGTTCCTTGCCTGAGCCATTTGCCGCAGACAACCAGGTCTTCATCGGCGGTATCATGCTGCCAGAAGCGCGCTGGCCCAACATCCCCTGGGAAAAGACGACCAGCCTGATCAGCGCCGACAACG
The DNA here is from genome assembly GCA_903872005.1 of uncultured bacterium. The sequence continues at coordinate 3,607 of CAIQJD010000532.1, forward strand.
CCCAGGCAGACGCCGCGCAAGTCTTCGATCATTACAACGCCGCCTACTTCGACAGCGATCTGAGCGCCGTGCCGGCCGCCCGGTTCAATGGCGGCAAGATCAATTTCGCGCCGGGCATCCACCTGGCGCACACGACGTGCGACGTGACCCATCAGACCAGCGCCGCCGTCACATTCCGCTGCATTCCCGATCCGGCCGCCAGAGACGGCAGCGGCCGCGAGATCGCCAACGACCTGGACCCGCCCGGCGACCTGTATGACCCACAAGCGACCAACTACTACTTCCTGTGGGGCGTCCTCGCCGCGTTGGATGCGCCCGGCGAATGGTTCTATCAAGATGGCATGCTCTATCTCTGGGCGCCAGGCGGCGGGTTGCCGGCCGGCGTGGAAGCGCGCCGCCGGCCGTGGGCCTTCGATCTGGCCGACCGGCAGCAGATTATCCTGGATGGACTATCTTTCTTCGCGGCAACGGTGCGCTTCAATGCCGGCGTCCAGTCCACCGTCGTGCAAAACGCCGTCTTCCGCTATCCCTGGCACACCCAACAACTGCCGCCGCTGTTCTGGGCCAATGGAACCCACGGCATCCAGATGATGGGCGCGTCCAACGTCGTGCGCGATAGCGATCTGTTCGCCGCGCCGGGCTGCGCCATCATGTTGGGCGGGCGCAGCAACCGCGCGGCCAACAACGTCATCCGCGAGGCCGGCTACATGGGATTCAGCTCCGCCATTGCCGGCCAATTGCCGCCGGACTTCAACCCCGGCGGCGCGCTCAAGAATGCGGCCATTCACAATACCGTCTTCGACCTGGGGCGCATCGCCGTCTTTGCCGACGCCGGCCTCGACATCCAGCACAACGATCTGTACGGGGCCGAGCGACAATCCAGCGGCCTGGGCATCATCTTTGCGGCCGGCATGGACGGCAAGAATGCCGAGATCGCCTATAACCTGATCCACGACAACGTCGCTGAAGCAACCGCTCGCTATTACGGCGGACACGGCATCTTCATGGACGATAACACCTACAACTACCGCATCTACCGCAACATCATCTGGAACACCACCGGCCCGGCGCTGTTCCTCTTCGGCGGGAATGGCGGCCTGGCAACGCCAGCGCCGCCGGCAACCTCCACCAATCGCCAGGTTTACAACAACACGCTGGTGGATAGCCGGCTGCAAGCCGAGGCCAAGCGCGATATCTCGCCGCCGCAAACCCTGGCCGGCACAGAATTCCGTAACAACGTCGCCTACATCGTAGATCTGGACAGCCCCTACGTGAGCAACGCGGATCACAACTATCAGGGCGATCCGGTCTTCATGGACGCGCCGCAGCGCGATTATCGCCTGCGTCCCGGTTCGCCGGCCGTGAACGCCGGCGTGAATCTGGGCAGCCCCTATATGGATGGGCCTATGGCCCCCATCGGCGCGCCAGACCTGGGCGCGCTGGAAAGCGGCCGGCCGGCCCTGGCTTTCGGCGCGACGCTACGATCTTCGGACCTGGCCGGCTTGAGCGTGAGCTGCTACCAGACCGACGCGACGACCGCCCGCTGTCAAATCGTCAATATGCCCATCGGCCGCGCCCTCCCCGATAGCTTTCAGGTGCGGGTGGGCAACAGCGGCGCGGCCGCCGGCGGCTGCTTGACGCACATGGACTACGCGACGCATTTGGGAACGGGGATGTGCGCGGGCATCCCCGTCGGCGGACTGACCGGCGAGCAGACGGTCTTCGCGCGCATCGGCGATGGCGCATGGCAACCGGTCGCTGACCTATCCCTGGCGCCGGCCATTGCCCTCGCATCCGTCCATCCATCGGCCGGCGATACCGCCGGCGGGACGCGCCTGACCATTGCCGGCCGGCGTTTCGCCGAGGGCCTGGCCGGCTATCGCCGGTCCGTCACGCTGAACAATCAGAGCGGAGGCCCGCTGCACAATTACCCCATCCTGATCACGCTGAATACGGCGGGGCTCATCGCCGGCGGAAAGCTGCGCTCCGATTGCGGCGACCTGCGTTTCAGCGACGCCGAGGGGCTACTCGCCTATTGGATCGAAGACGGCACGTGCAACTCGGCCGAGACGCGAGTCTGGGTCAAGATTCCCACCATGCCGGCCGGCGTCAGCGCCATCAGCCTGACCTACGGCAATTCCGACCTGCGCGGCATGAGCGATGGGCGCGCCACATTCCACTTCTTCGACGATTTTGAGGATGGGATCGTAGATGCCTCCAAGTGGGACTTGCGGCCGGGGAGCAACGCGGCCATCGCCAAGACCGGCGGCCAGATGCGCCTGACCGGCCCGCTCCGGCCGGCGCAACCCCTCGACACGGCCTATTTCATGCTGCAATTCCTGAACGACACAATGCGCTTTCCGCCGATCTTTGCGCTGGACGCCGACTTGAGCGTCCTGCAGGGCGGACGCGGCTTCACGGCCAGCGCCGGCAGTTGTCCCGAAATGATGCAGCTCCGCAACGCGCCGGCGCATTTGCCGGCTTCTACGGACATCGGCTACGTCAGCGGCGGGAACGCGATCACCCTGGGCAAGAGCAGCGTCAGCGAGGCAACCTTCGCCGGCCTGCGGGTCAGCGTCGGCTACGCCGGCTTGGACGCCGCGCGCGACGTCTATTGGGTGGAGAACGGCAACCTGGCGCAGCCACGCGCCGTGCGGCGCTCCGCCGGCTCGGCCTGCCGGGGGCTGTTTGGCTACCGGCCGGCCGTGGCGACGCCCTTTGATGTGCGTTTCGACAATATCCGCTTGCGCTCCTTCGCCTTCCCGGAGCCGACCGTGACCCTGGGCGCTGAGACTTCGGCCGGCGTCCGCGTCCTCCTGGGCGGGCAACCCTGTCGCAATGTCAGTGTCGAGAACCCGACGCGCTTGACCTGCCTCACGCCGCCCCACGCCGCCGGCATCGTGGATGTGATCGCAACCAATCCGGACGGCGCCAGCGCCGCGCGTACCGGCGCGTTCCGCTACGTCGCCGGCGGGATGGTGACGAAAGCAACCTATCTGCCCTTGATCAAGAAACTGACGCCTTGATGGGCGTCAGGCTTGCGAAGCCTTTCAGACCTCGGTAGCCTGTCTGTTAGTTGCTTTTGGCCACAGATCGTCCTATAATGATCTCAATATCCGCTTTTCAGGTCCCTCTGAGGAAAGGAGCACATGCCATGAAGAATTCTTGGCGCCCTACCGTCAGCCTCACCGCCATCCTTATCGTCGTTCTGGCGATCCTCTCATTCAACAACCTTGCGGCAGCCATTGAGCCGCCCACGCCCAGCGTTTCGGCCGGCGGGGCCACCCTGCGCCTCTCGCCGGCACGCCAGCGCGTCGGCGTCGGCGACGACTTCTATGTAGATGTCATGATTGACAACGCCGTTGGCCTGGGCGGCTTCGAGGTCACCCTGACTTATAATCCCGCCTTCGTGCGCGCCACCGGCGCGACGCTCGGCTCTTTTCTCCGTTCTTGTCGATGTCAAACGTGATTTGACCTAGCGTGTTTCCATCGGTAGAAAGAACATTCTGTGTCCGCTGTCGCCCAA
>CAIQJD010000533.1 GCA_903872005.1 uncultured bacterium
CGACGCGCTGCTGGTGCGCTTCCCGCTCGCCGGCGATGACGCGACCCTGAAGACCCAGATCGCGGCCTGCCGCAAGCTTGCCAAGACCGCACGCGGCGCGTCCAACGTCTGGGCCGAAGTAACGTTGCAGGACGTGGCTCAGATCACCGCGCCGGCCATCGCCCAACGCCTGGCGCAAGCCTTCCTGCGCTTTCAAGAGGCCGGCGTGCGCTTCTTCTGGGCGCACCCGTCCGCCACGCCGGGTGGACTCCTCAACGTCATGTCCGATCCAGAAGAATACTACTACACCTTCCAGACGTTGGCGAACCTTTTCGACAAGAACGTCATGGCTCGCCCGCTGAAAGTGCGGGTCGTCAACGCCTCCTCCCAGGCCCTCGCGCTGGAAACGGCAACCTTTGCCGACGCGAACCGCGTTCTCGTCGCCTACTGGCAGGCCGGCACGGATGACACGCCCGGCCCGACCACCGATCTCCTGGCCGACCTGGAAATCACCCTCGGCCGCGCCAACATTGAGCGGATCATCGGCCTTGATACGCTGAGCGCGGCCGGCCAAGAGCTGACCTGGAGTCAGGCGCAAGGGGTACTGCGCGTCGCCGGCGTCCGCATCTGCCATGCACCCAACATCCTGGTAGTGCGCCTGACGGTCTGAGGCCGCTCCAACACACCAAAAATTGGCTCCCGTGTGGGCAGCCACGCCTAATGCTTCCGCAGGAGGGAAACATGTCATCAGCCATCACGCCATCGTCCAGAGATCTCGTGCTCGATGCCGTTGCCCATCGCGATACCGGCCGCATCCCATACATGATTCAGTCTCACGCCGACATCGGCCGGCGCCTCGCCGATCACTACGGCGCGGCGGACCTGGGAACCTTCCTCGGCAACGACGTAGAATGGATCGGCGACCGCCTCTCCACGGGCCAACTGGCCGCCCAGGGTGATCTGGTCGAGGGAGAATATACCGACGAGTGGGGCGTCCGCTGGTTCGGCGTCGGAGACACGCGCGGCCAGGTCAAACAGCACCCGGTGCCCGAGCCGACTCTGCAAGACTACCGTTTCCCAGAACGCGTCGGCCCGGTCATCTTCGCCCAGATGCGCCAGCAAATCGCGGATTCCGGCTCCCGTTACCGCGTCGCGAAGCTGGGCGCCCTCTGGGAGCAAGCGACCTTCGTGCGCGGCATGGCCGATCTCCTGACAGATCTCCTCCTGCACCCTGCCTTCGTCCACGACCTCCTGGACGGCATCGTGGGCTACCTCCTGGCGAATCTGGCGCTCTATCGCCGCGAGTTCTCCGTGGACTGCATCTGGCTGAGCGACGACTACGGCAGCCAGGCCGGCTTGCTGATGTCGCCCAAACTCTGGCGCATCTTCATCCGGCCGCGCCTGAAGCAGATTTGCGACGCCGTACATGCCGCCGGCTTCCAGTTCGCCCTCCATTCGGACGGCGCCATCTTCGATGTCATTGGGGATGTGGTGGATCTGGGCGTGGACTTGCTCCATCCGGTGCAGTCCGAATGCGTAGATGTGCGCCGCGTCAAGAATGAATACGGGCGTCACATCACCTTATGGGGAGGCTACGGCAACCAGGGAACGCTCGTCTTCGGCACGCCGGCCCAGGTGCGCCACGAAGTCAACGCGCTCTGCGACCATGCCGGCGCTGGCGGCGGCTTCATCCTCTCGCCCGGCCTCGGCATCCAGAATGAGACGCCGCTGGAAAACGCGCTGGCCTTCATCGAAATCGCGCAAGCGCGCCGGCGCGGCTGAACCGCGCTCAGCGCGCCAGGCGATACAAAGCGACGGCGAAGATTTCGGCGTTACGGATAACAGACTCCACAGACACACGCTCGTCCACCTGATGCGCCAACATCGGCTCATCCGGCAAGAGCGGCCCGAAGGCGATAGTGCGCGGGAAGGCTTTGGCGTAGGTGGTCCCGCCCGTATAGGTGCAGGCCGCCGGCAGACCAGTCACCTCTGTGTACGCGCCGGCCAGCGCCTGCACCAATTCC
>CAIQJD010000534.1 GCA_903872005.1 uncultured bacterium
CCCATCTCGCGGCACATTTGCTCGACGCGGCGCGCCTCCTCGTAGCAGCGGCGCGCCAGGCCCACCGCGATGAGGCTATTCGCCAGATTGGAGCGCAGCACGCTGATGCGCTCGCGATTGCCCACCGCTTCGTGGCCGGCCAACCCCTGTTGGTAGAAGGTCAATGCCTGAGCGATGTCCGTCGGGCTGTACACATTGCCCATCACGTTCAGCGCGTCTGCCTCGCCGGCCCGATCGCCAATTCGGCGATATAGCTCCTGCGCCGAGCGCAGCAACGTGAACGTCTCTTCGTTGCCTGCGGTGCGCCAGCCCAGCGCGCCCAGGCAATACAGGCAGTCAGCCTCGCCGGCTACATCGCGCAACTCGCGATAGCGGCGCAGACTTTCTTCCAGCAAGGGGCGAGATGCTGTGTAGTCGCCCATCCGTTGGTGCAGATCCCCTAATGTCGCGCAGACGGAGGCGATCAGCCGGCTGTCGCCGGCGCCGCGCGCCAGGGTCAAGGCCTCCTCGGCCATGCGTCGGCCCTCCGCCAGCCGGCCCTCTTTGCGCGCCAACCTTGCCCGCTCATTGAGGGCGACGATTTGGCGGGTGATATCGCCCATTGCCTGGGCCAGGGTGATGAGGGCGTCGCGATCCACCTCTTCGGCGGCGAAATCGCCGTGCATGGTCAGGCAGCGCGCCCGCCGGCTGAGCAGCTCGTACCGCTCGCCGGCCGGCGGCGCGTCGCCCAGTTGCGCCAGGGCCTGGGTATACAGACGGGCGGCCTGATCCCACTCGCGCGCCGTTTCGGCGCGGGCGGCGGCCGCCTGCAAGTCTGTCCCGGAGGGTGGTGGGGTCGCGTCTTCTGATCGCAACGTGGCTTCTTGCATGGCGCGCGTCCTTGCTCGCGATATTGCTTGGTGCTGCGCCGACGCTAGGCTTGCGCCGGCTCGCTGCGTAGCTCTTTCAACGCTTGCTGGTCATAGCCGGCAAAGCGCGGCAACTCGGTGATGCTGGTGCGGGCCAGCCGTTCGGTCATCTTGGAGAGGAAGATCTGGCTGATGGCCGGGTTGTCCATCAGGCCGCGCAGCGTGTCGGCCGGCGCTTCCAAGAGCGTGCAGCCGGCCGGGTCTTCCACCACCACGTCGGCCGTGCGGCTGGCGCCGGTCAGCGCGGCGATTTCGCCGAAGAAGTCGCCCGGCGCCATGTGCGAGAGGGAGCGATAGCCGCCCTCGGCCGTGGGGATGCCGGCCGCCAGATGGCCGGCCAGGATGAAGAAGGCCGATTTGCCGGCTTCGCCATGCTTGATGACCGAAGCGCCGGCCGCGACCTGGTACACGGTCCCGTGGTTAATCAGGCTGGCGCGTTCCTTGGCGCTCAGGCCGCCTAGGGTCGGCAAGAAGCCGGCCAGCAGGTCAAAGTCGGCCGGCACGGCCGGCCGGCCCACGCCCAGGCCGGGCGCGGCCGGCGCGCTGCGGAGCAGGCTGATCGCCCGCCGCCACACGGCCGCTTCCTGGCGCAGGCCGGGCAGGAAGAGCACCAGGCCGCCGCCGCCCAGCACCATCAGCCCGCTCATCAGGTACATGATCCGCACGTCAATCAGGTCGGCCAGGCCGGCCGCCGCCATACCCAGGATGTACAGCACGTCGCGCGAGACGAAGAAGGCGCTGTTAACCCGCCCGCGCATCTCGCGGGGCGTGTTGCGCTGCAAGATCAGGCGCCGGCCGATGGAAGAGGGCGAGTTCAAGAAGCCGGCGATGGTCAGGATGATGATGGCGACGGGCATGGAGGTAGACATGGAATAGAAGACATACATGATGCCCATGCCGATGAAACTGATGGCGAGCCAGGGGCCTTCGCGCAGGCGGTCGAACAGGCCGGCCATGAGCAGGCTGCCGGCGACGAAGCCCAGCGAGGTCAGGCCCTCCTGGATGCCATACTGGAACTCGTTGGCGCCCAGGGCGCGCGTGGCGAAGGGGAGCAGCAACGCATTGCCGAGGCCGAAAGCGATCAGCACCGGCACGGAGACGATGAAGAGCGAGCGCAACATGGGCGTGTCTATCAAGAAGCGCACGCCGGCCTGCACATTCCGCAGCACCAGGGCGACGCTGGCGCGGCCTTCGACGGCCAGGGGCTTGATGCGTAGCAGAAAGATGCAGAGGGCCGAGAAAAGGAAGGTGCCGGCGTCTATGTAGAAGGCCCAACGGATGTCGGCGGCTGCGGCGATCAACCCCGACGCGGCGAAACCGACCGCAGTTGCGCCGAAGGAGCTGATGGCGATGAGGGAGTTGGCCGCCGCCAGCTCGCGCTCCGTGGCGACTTCTGGCAAGATGCTTTCGTGGGCCGGGTCAAAGAACTGGCCCACGGCGCTGGAGAGCGCGGCGAGGATGTAGAGCCAGACGATGCTGAGCGGCACCAGGAAGGGGATGGCGAAGACCAGGACGGCGCGCAGGAGGCTGGCGATGATCATGATGCGCTTGCGGTCGAAGCGATCCACGAAGACGCCGGCGATCAGCCCGACCAACAGGCTGGGGGCGGCGGTCGCCATCAGCATCAACCCGACGCTGGCCGCCGAGCCGGTTACGCGGAAGACGTAGATGGACGCAGCCAGCGACGTCAGGGCTGAGCCGATGGTGGAGACCAGTTGCCCGCTCCACATCAAGGCGAAGTTGCGGTTGCGAAATACCGCGAAGGGCGAGATAGGCGCAGATGCGGCGCTGCTTACGGTCATCTTGTTCCCCTTTTTCAGTTAACAGATAGCTATCCGATGGCCTCTAGTTCTTCGAGCATGCCGCGCAGCACGTCGAACCCGCCCTGCCAGAAGGCCGGCGAGCCGAGGTCCAGCCCGGCTTCGGCCAGAATGGTCGCCGGCGCTTCCGATCCGCCATAGGCGAGGATTTGCAGGTATTTCGGGACGAAGGTCGCGCCTTCGACGCGGAAACGGCTGTAGAGAGCCAGGACCAGGAGTTGCCCAAAGCTGTAGGAGTAGGTGTAGAATGGGGAGTTGTAGATATGGGGAATGACGATCCATTCCCAGGCGAAGTCTTCGGAGACGCTGACGGCCTCGCCGAACTGTTCTCGCAGGTTCTCCAGGTAGTGGGCGGAGAGCGCTTCGACCGACTTGCCTTCGGCAATCATGCGATGGGCGTCCCGCTCGAAGAGTGAGAAATAGGCCTGACGCTGGACGGTGGCGTAGGCGTCGTCCAGGGCGCGCGCCAATAGATCGCGGCGCACCAGCGGATCGCGTTCTTCGTGCAGCAATTGGCTGGTCAGCAGCATTTCCGAGAAGACCGAGGCGGTCTCGGCCAGCGGGGTCGCCGGCTGGTAGACCAGAGCCGATTGCCCCGAAGCCAGCATGGAGTGGACGGCATGGCCGATTTCGTGGGCCAGGGTTGCCACATCGCGTTCCCGGCCGGCGTAGTTCACCAGCACCCAGGGCGTCAGCTCCGGCAGCACGCCGTAGCAGAACGCGCCGCCGCGCTTGCCGGGGCGCATCTCGGCGTCAATATGCGCCTCCTGGAAAACGCGTTCCGCCGCTTCGGCCAGGGCCGGCGAGAAGTCGCGCAGGCTGCTCAGGGTCAGCGCCACGGCCTGGTCGTAGGGGTAGTGTTTGTCGGAGCCGGCCAATGGGGCGTAGATGTCATAGCGTTGCAGCCGTTCCACGCCCAGCCAGCGGGCTTTCAGCCTGAAGAAGCGCTGGAACAGGCCGACGTTCTGCCGGCAGACGGTGAGGAGCGTATCCACGGCCGCGTCGGGCAAGTCGTTGACGAGGTTGCGGGCGGCGATCGGTTCGCGGTAGCCGCGTAGATCCACCGCCTCGGCGCGCCAATCGCGCACGCGGTGGGCGTAGATTTGCCCCAGGGTCGCGGCGTTCTCGCCATAGACGCGGAACAATTCCTGATAGGCGGCGGCGCGCACGGTGGGGGATGGGTGGCGATAGAGGGCGACTACTCCGTCGCGGGTCAGCGTCTTCTTCTCGCCCTGCACGTCCACGGTGAAGGCGAAGCGGCTGGTGATCATCTCGTAGATTTTGACCAGCGCCTGCACGCCGTTGACGTCCTTCAGGTTGATGATCTTCTCTTCCGTTTCGCTCAAGGTGTACGGCGTGAAGCGGCGCAGCGATTCCAGGTAGTAGTGCTGCCGGCCGCTGCCGGCGATCAGCCGCGCCGCGGCCTCTTCGGGGAGCGCTTTGAACCATAGGCTGAAGAAGAGCGTGCGGTTGCTCATCTGCATCAAGACCTGCTCGATGCGCCCCCGCAGGTTCAGGGCGGAAGGGTCCTGCGTATCCTGGGCGAAGCGCAGGTAGGCATAGGCGCTCAGCCGGCCGGCGATGCGGACGATCTCCTCATAGCGTCGCAGCAGATCGTGGAAGGCACTGATGGGGATGTCCTGGGAGAGCGTCGGGCGGGTTGCTTCCATCTCAGCGATGGCGGTTTCCAGGGCGGCAAGATAGCCGTCCAGGGCGAGTGTGTCGGCGCTGGATAGCAGATCATCTAAGCTCCAGCGAATGTGCGCCGGAATAAGGCTCATGGCAATCCCTCTTCACCTGGACTTGGGGGCCGTCCGGAATATACGCTGTGATTGTACACCCGCGCCGGGCTTCTGTCAAACAATTTGCCGATTTTCCGCCCTGGCGGCGCGATAAACGGTCAGAATATTCTCCAAAGGCACGTCCGGCTCCACCGTATGCACCGGCGCGAGGATGTAGCCGCCGCCCCGGCCCAGGACTTCTATGCGTTGGCGCACTTCGTCGGCCACCTGCGCCGGCGTCCCGAAGGGGAGTGTCTGCTGCGTGTCTATGCCGCCGTGGAAGGTGAGCCGGTCGCCGAAGTCGCGCTTGAGGCCGGCCGGCTCCATGCCGGTCGCGTGGGGCTGCACCGGGTTGAGGATGTCTACGCCCAGCTCGATCAGGTCGGGGAGCAGCGGGCGGATGCCGCCGTCGCAATGCAGGAAGACGTACAGGCCGGCGTCGTGGGCCATATCGGCCATCGTCTGGAGGTGCGGGGCGAAGAATTCGCGCCACATGCGCCGGCTCAACAGCGGCCCATCCTGCGAGCCGTAGTCGTCGGCCAGTTGCAGGATGTGGGCCTTGCCTTTGGCGACGGCCAGGATGCGCTTGAGATGTTCGATGCGGAAACGCATGATGCGCGCGATGAGGGCGTGGACGAAGGCCGGCCGTTCGATGAAATCGAGCAGGATTTGTTCCAGGCCGCGATAGTACCAGAGCTGGATGAAAAGAGTCTGGCATTCGCGGCCCATGCGGCCGACGATGATGGCGTAGTCGCGATAGTGGTCGCATTGCTCGGCCAGCGCGGCATAGTCGAACCAGTCGGGGTCGGGCCAGCGCAGCTTCTCGATGTCGTCTATGCTGGTTGCCTCGGCCAGCGGCGGATGCAGCACTTCGTCGTATTCGCCGCCCATGTTGTGGGCGTAGGGCGTGCGGAAGACGCCCCAGAAATCCTCGTAGGAGCCATCGGGAAGCCGGCGCAGGGCCGGCCCGATGTAGGGCGGATAGACGCCGCGCAGATCCACGCCCAGGTAGGCTTGCAGCTCGTCGGTGTTACGCAGGCCGAGATGCGCCAGGAGCTTGTCTTTGGTCTCGTGGCTCCACCAGAAGTCGAGGGGGACGCGATCCGGCTCCTCGTGGCGCAGGGTGGTTAGCACGCGTTCTCTACTGTTCACGCAGTCCGCTTCTCCCGGCCCAATCCCGCTCACTCGCCCTGCGTCCCTATCACTCCATCGGGATAAGGGGCAGCACGATATGCGAGGGGTGCGCCTGATCCATATACAGGATGTTCTGTGCGCGCATCGTGTGCGTGTGCCGGCCCATGGGTTCGCCGGTGTTCGGGTTCACGTCGAAGCGCGGGAAGTTGCTGCTGGAAATGTCGATGCGGATACGATGGCCTGCTGCAAACTGGACGCTCACCGGATAAAGCTCGAACGTGATGCGGTAGATCGCGCCGGCCTCCAGCATCGCGCCATGTTCCCAACCGTTGCGGTAGCGGGCGCGCATGATACTGTCGCTCAAATTCATGGCGTACCCGTGCGGATAGTCGGCGTTTGCCGGGTAGACGTCTACCAACTTCGCCGTGAAATCAGTATCCGGCGCGGAAGAGGATACCCACAGCTCGACCTGAAGCGGCCCTGTGACTTCGATGGCGGATGTCAAGGGTTCCGTTTGAAAGACCAGCACGTCCGGCCGGCTCGACAGCGGTAAGTAAGGCGGCTCGCAGGCGAAGATGCCCGGCTCTTCCTTCTGATCGAATGCGCCGGCGATGGCTACGGAACGGTAACGCAGCCCGATAGGCGCCTCGATGGCGTCTGGCGCGTCTTTCACCTGTGGGGCCAGGTAGAGATAGCCCGACATATTTCCGCCGATGGTCGGCGTTGGATGGTCAGGATCGAAGGTGTAGGCGCGCGGCGCATCGGCCGGCCCGGGTGTTCGCGTATCCAGGCCGCCGGCCGTGTGGAAATAGTAGGGCGTGTATTGTGCCCGCGCCAGCGGCCACTCCTGCTCGGCGCGCCAGCGTCCGCCCACATTCAGCCGGCCCTGTGCGTTCTTGCGGCCATCGCCGCCGCCCATCACAAAGATGCGTACCTTCGGCTCGCTCTCGATGCCGTTTTCGACGCCCTTCAACCAACGGTCGAACCAGCGCAACGCCTCAGCCCGATAGTCATAGGGCGCGTCCTTACCGAAGTCTGCATCGCCGGAGTGCGTCGCGCCCGTATAGTGCCAGCCATGCGTCCCACTCCCGATAGTCAGCTTCAGCGGGCCGCGCTTCATCTGCGCGAGCCGGACGTAGTTCTCCGCGGTGGGACGCGTCCATGAATCGTACCAGCCGGTCTCATAGTGTGTGGGCACGTCGGCGTAGCGATCGTAGTGCTCTTCGTAGTTGATGCACGGGTGCTTCCAGAAGGCATCGTAGTCCCCGCGAGTGTAGAACTCCAGGAGGATCTTCTCAAGGTTGGGCACGGGCGCAAGAGGCGAGAAGCCCGGCTTCCAGGGCAGCCGTTTCAGCCAATCCTTGAGATGCAACATATTCTCTTCGAGGGCCCGACGCGCCACGGCATCCCCATCCGCTTCCTGACTGGTGATGGCGTGCAGCAGGATGCCGCCCGTCATGCGCAACTCGAAGGCCCCGTTGTGGCGCATGCCGGCCGTGTAGGGATTGGAGGCCGACTGGCTGATGAACATGGCGGCCAGGTGCGGGGGATCTTCTACTGCCAGCGCGCTCTGCACGATGCCGCCATGCGACGACCCGATCGTGCCAACCTTGCCTGTACACCAGGGCTGCCCCGCAATCCACTCGATGGCGTCATAGCCATCTTCGCCCTCGTGTACGTTGTAGACGTGGTAGTATTGCCCCTTGCCTTCAGACTTGTACCGGCCGCGCAGGTCTTGCACCACGCCCACATAGCCGCGCCGGCACAGATAGCGCGCCGTGCCGGCCGAGAAGGGTCGGGACTTGTCGTAGGATGTGCGCTCCAGGACGGCGGGGAAGCGGCCCGGCGCCGGCTCGCCGTCCAACGCCGGCCGGTAGATATCTACCGCCAGCTTCACGCCGTCGCGCATGGGAATGTAGACATCTTCCAGTAGGGCCACCTGATATTCTGGTCGCGAACCATTCATTGGAATATCCCCTCACGATCCGAGCGCCGTGTCTTGCGGCTTGAGCCAGGCCACGAAGTCGCGCATGTCCGGCACATCTTCCAGGCCAAAGGCGGCGGCGGTCACGCGCTCGGTCATCGCCTTGCCGATGATCGGGCCGGCAGTGCGCTGGAACTTGTCCACGATCTGCGCATCGCTCATGGGTTGGGCCGGGCAGCCGATGACTGCATCCAGCCGGCGGCTCACGCTTCTGCCATCGCGCAGCTGAATCGTGAGCCGCACCGGCCATTCCCGCGGGTAAGTCTTGTCCATCTCCGCGTCGGCGTAGGTGGTCACGCGTGCCGCGAGTTGGTGAACCAGGGGATCGCGCAGGCGCTGGCGTGTCAACTGCCGCACGCCGTACTCCCGGTCGCTCAAAGCGACCGCCACCGCGTAGGCCAGCGATAGCTGCGCGTCGGCCGGCGAGCTTTCCGTGCTGGTATAATGCCGGCCGACGTAGCGCCAGGTGTCGGTATATGACGTGGCGTCAATGCGCTCGACCTGCTCCGGGTGAATGTCATGCTCGCGGGCCAGGTCGAGGGCAACCTGCACCGGCCCGATATTCAGAAGTCCCACCGGGTAGAATTTGTGCGCGCAGTCGCGCATCAGCCACTCCGAGCCGAGATTGCGGGCGATGACTTCGGGGGCGATCTCATCGCTGGTGACGTTCATGAAACCGTGATGGCGCGGCGGCAGACCTTCCAGCGGGCCGGCCGCAAAGCCGCTTTGCACCAGCCGGCTGGCCTGCACACCAGCCTGGGCGGCCATGCCGC
>CAIQJD010000535.1 GCA_903872005.1 uncultured bacterium
CAAATTGACCCCAGAAGGACTGAAAGGTGGTATGCAGGAAGCCGGCCAGCGCCGGCCCCAGCCCGACCTGGGCAACCCATGCGGCGGTGCGAAGCTGCCCCTGTACCACAGCGTCGTGTTGGCCCAGGCCCAGGATGTCCAGCCCCCCGTACGCGAAGATGTTACGCAGCCACCAGGGCGCGGCGATGAGCAGGGCCGGCCCGAAGGTCAGGGCCAGGGCGCGCAGGAGATCGAGCCAGCGCCGGCCGGCGCTCTCGCGCGTCAGCTCACCCCACACGAGCGCCAGGCCGGCCAGGGGGATGGCGATATAGCCGGAAGACTTGGTGACGAGGAGCAGCCCCAGGACGACGCCCAATACCGGGAATGGGACGTGGCCCCACGCGGACGCACGTGGCCGGGATAGCGACATGGCATCTCGACGCGCCAGATAGCGCGTCAGCAAGAGGATCACGATGCCCAACAGGAGTTCCGCCAGGCCGTCGTTGTTGACGCCGGCGCTCCTGGCGAGGCGCATGGGGAGGAAGGCGATGAAGGCGGTCGCGCCCCGGGCCAGGGCGCGCCGGCGCGGCGCCAGGGCGCGGACGGTCAGGTAGCTGATCGGCAACAGGAGCGCGCCGATGAGGACGGAGAGGAGCCGCATGGCGAGGAGCTGCGTCGCCAGGGGCGCGCCGGCGCAAAGGAGATAGACGCCGGCGGCCAGCGCGTAGTAGAGCGGCGGCTGGTGGAATTCATAGCGGATCGGGTCAATGGAGAGTTCCGGCGGGAAGCCTTGCGCCTTGATCTGCTCCAGGTAGGCGGCCGGATAGTCGCCCAGATGCAAGATCGGGAAGGCGCCAGTCTGGGCCAGGTAGCGGGCGTAGTTGTAGTGCGCCGGCTCATCGGGGATTTGCCAGGCCGGGGTATATGCCGCGTAGCAGATGGCGACGACGAGATAGGCCAGGACGATGAGCGCCAGGGCGGCATAGAGCGCGGCGGGACGCGCGCCGGCGCGGCGCAATGTCCCGGCCTCTTCGCGTCCCTCCGCGTGCATCGGCGTCTCCTCGCGCCCGCTAGGTGCGAGCGTTCATGCGCGCCATCTCGCTCTCGGCGATGCTCTCTTCCAGCTTGAGGAAGAGGGCCTTCGGCTCGCGCAAGGGCTGGCCGGCGACCAGCGTCTCCGGCTCCCACTTGCCGGTCAGCTCGCTGCCGTCGAAGCGCAGCGTCTTGTGGCTGCGGGTGGATTCGGCCCGTTCCTCGATCTCGATGCGCCCGATCAGGCTGCCGGCGAAGCCGAGCATCTCGTGCAGACGCTGACAGGTGAAGGGGAGGAAGGGCGTCAGCATGGTGCGGAGCCAGGTGATGGCCTGCAGGCAGACATACAGGCTGGTCGCGGCCGCCTGGGGATCGGTCTTGATGCGCGTCCAGGGCTCTTTTTCATTGAGATAGCGGTTGGCCTGTTGCGCCAGCGCCATGATCTCGGTGATGGCCGCCTTGAACTTGCACTCTTCGAGCATCTGGCCGATTGGCTCGAAGCTGTCGCGAATTTGGGTCAGGAGAGCCTCGTCGCGCGCATCCAGCGCGGCCGGCTGCGGCACGCGCCCTTCGAAGCGCTTGTAGGTGAAGGTGAGGACGCGATTGACCAGATTGCCCCAGGTGGCGACCAGCTCGTCGTTGTTGCGGCGCACGAACTCGTCCCAGGTGAAGTTGGAATCGGAGCGCTCCGGGTCGTTGATCGCCAGCATGTAGCGC
This sequence comes from uncultured bacterium, assembly GCA_903872005.1. The sequence goes on from CAIQJD010000535.1 coordinate 1,729, forward strand.
AGCGGATCCGGCTCGTAGCGTTCCAGGTAGTCGAGGACTTCGATGACCCAGTTGCGGCTCTTGGAGAGCTGCTTGCCGCTGACCATCAGGTATTCGTTGGCCGGCACGTCGTAGGGCAGGACGAGATCGCCGTGGCCCAGGAGCATGGCCGGCCAGATGATGGTGTGGAAGGGGATGTTGTCTTTGCCGATGAACTGGTAGGCGCGGACGTCGGGGGTCCACCATTCGGCCCAGCTTTCGGGCCGGCCGGCGCGTTGCGCCAGCTCGAAGGTGACGGAGAGATAGCCGATGACTGCCTCGAACCAGACGTAAAGGCG
>CAIQJD010000536.1 GCA_903872005.1 uncultured bacterium
AGCGTGGCCGGCAGCCGCTCGCCAATCAGCTTCATGGCCGGCTGTTTGGAGCGCCAGGAGACGCCAAAATTGCCTCTGGACACTTCCTTCAACCAGGCCAGGTATTGCACGGGAATGGGCTTATCCAACCCCATCTCGTGCCGCACCTGCGCCACCGCTTCAGGAGTCATCTCGTCAATCGGGAACATCATGGTCGCCGGGTCGCCGGGAACCATGCGAATGATCGTGAAGACCAACATCGAGAAGAAAAAGATGACAATGACCATCTGGATGATGCGTCTGAGGATATATCGCTGCATGACCAATTCCTTGGCTGGGGCGCCCGAAATTCACGTGAAAACTGGCCGATGGGATTCTGGCAAGGGCGGCCAGGGACAACGCCGGCTTGATCGCAAGCGTTGCCCCCGGCCGGTTCATCCGATCTGGGGACATTTAGGGCGTCGAATCGCTCTCAGAAGCGACCCGGCCTCGCGCTATGTCCCTACACCCACTCGAACTCCCAGAGGTTGGGGTAGCCTTTGGGTAAGAGATCCATCCCCTTGACATGATCGTTAACAGCCCACAACTCGGCGCGCGAGTTGAGCTTGACGATGGGGAGGTCCTGGATCATGGCCTTCGTCATAATCTTCTCGTAGATGGGGATACGCGCCTTCTGATCGAGTACCGTCTTGCCCTGGTCGAAGAGCGATTCAATCTCGGCATCCTCATAGCCCATCCAGTTGTTGCCCTGGCCCTTACGCAGGACGCTGCTGAACATGCCGTCCGGGTCGGCTTCGCGGGTATAGCCGGCGATCAATGCATCGCCCTTCTTGGGCACCCAGTTGGCCGAGACGTAGGTGTTGAAGTCGAGGGCCGTGATCTTCATGGTCACGCCGATCTTCTTCAGGTCTTCCTGGATGATTTCGGGGACGCGCTGTGTGAAAGTGTCAGCGGTGTGCGTGATGCACTCGAAGGTCAAGCCCTCGCCGCCGGCTTCCTTCAACAGCTTGGCCGCTTCGTCCAGGTTGTAAGAAATCTGGTCGCACGGCAGCTTGGTGTAGCACCAGTGCTTCAGCGGGATCAGGTTGCAGTCCGTCTCGCCGAGGCCAAAGTAGAGGTTCTTGTTGGCCGCGTCGCGGTTGATGGCCCGGGCGATGGCCTTCCGCAGCAACGGCTTGTCCTTGAAGGGGCCTTCTTTCAGGTTGAAGTCGAAGCAGTTGTAGGCGGCGCTGAACGGCGCCTGACGCACGATGCGAATGCCCTTGGCGTTCTGCAACTGGGCGAGGAACTGCGGCTGCAGGCCGCTGACGACATCAATGTCGCCGGTCGTCAGGTTGGCGACGGCCGTCTGCGCCTCGGGGATGATGATCGTTTCGACTTCATCTGGCAGCTTGGCCAGGCGCTCTTTGTCCCAGTAGTTGGGGTTCTTCGCATACAGCACGTGCTGGCCCTGTTTCCATTCGACCAGGGTGTACGGGCCGGTGCCGATGGGCTTGGTGGCGATATCGGCAACGGTGTCCTTGTCCACGACGACGGTGGGCATGGTGCAGCAGTTGGGGAAGAAGTTCCAGCTAAAGGCCTTGAGGGTCACCGTGAACTCGTAGTCGCCAGTGGCCTTGAAGTCGGCCACGTCAATGAGGAAGCCGGCGGCGCGGCCCTTGGACCCCACGTCAATGGCGCGGCGCCACGAGAACTGGACGTCTTCCGCTTTCAGCTCGCGCCCGCTATGAAACTTCACACCCTTGCGGATCTTGAAGACCCAGGTCTTGCCGTCATCGGATTTTGTCCACGCTTCCGCCAGCGATGGCTTAGGTTCCAGCATGGTCTGATCGTAACGCACCAGTGGATCATACAGCAGGTAGGCCGGAACCCATTCGGTCGCGGACTGCTGGAGAGCCGGGTCCATGAAGTTGGGATCCGCGCTGTACGAGATACGCATGCGCTTCGGACGTGGCGCTTTCGTGGGGGCCGGGGTCGCCGTGGGGACGGGCGCTTTCGTTGGCTCAGCGGCCTTGGTTGGCTCGGCCGCTTTGGTTGGGGCCGCGGTGGGGGCCGGGGTTGCTGCCGGCGTGCAGCCGGCCAGCACTGCCCCGGTAGCTGTCGCCGAGGCGCCGATAATCGCGGTCTTGATGAACTGTCGGCGGCTAATCTTGGCTGTGTCTTTCTTGTCCGAGTCGCTTCCCATCCTAGGTATCCTCCTCATTCTTTGCGCGCAAGACGCTTCGATGATGCAGATGGTCACAACATGGCGCCGTGATCCTGTCCAGGCCGATTGGGCTTCCCAGGCCGTCTTTGGGTAGACAGACTCCTATGGGTCCTCAGGCGTACCGACGTGAGTTGGCCGGCGCGCGCCGGCAGAGGAACTTTCACTTGTCATTATAGCAAAAGCGTCATGTTACGTCAATGCTTTGGCGGCCGGTTCTTGGCCGCTTTGCGGCGCATGGCGGATCAGACGCTTCCCTCGGGGTGTTCCCCTCGCTTGCAGCGCCGGCGCATCTGTGCCATAATGGCGCGGCGCGCCGGCCCTATCTTTGGCCCAGGAGATGCGACCGATGTCTACCGCGATGACTTCTCGCCAACGCCTGTTGACCGCCCTGGCCTGCAAGGAGCCAGACTGCGTCCCCGTTACACTTTACGGCGTCCACCCGTACATGGCCGGCGCCGACTGGCGCTGCCGGCATCCCAGCTATCAGCCGCTGCTGGCCCTGGCCCGCGAACAGACCGACAATCTGGGCTGGCTGGCGTTGGATGCCGGCGTCTTTTATTCGGCCCTCCCGACGCACAAACGCGCCCTGGACGCCGATTTCATCGAGACGACCATCGAAACGCCGCGTGGGCCGCTCACTGAGATCGAGAACACGATCCAGCAGGTGCGGAAGCCATTCCTGCAAGATGATGAAGACATCCAACGCTTCCTGGCGCTGCCCTATCTCCCGGTGCGCCCCGATCTGGGGCCGGCCTGGGAGCTGGAGGGCCGCATGGGCGAGCATGGCCTGCTGCATGCCGGCGGCCTGGACGCGCTCGGCGTCGTCGCCGATCTCTTCACGCCGGAGGATTTCGCCTTGCGCTGCCACTATGACCGGCCGCTCATCTTGAAGATGATCGAGAAGGTCTTTGAGCAGCATTACGACTACCTGCACGCGATCCTTGACCACGCCCCCCGTGCCCTGTGGATCATCAGCGGGGCCGAGTATGCCGCCGCGCCGCTGTTGGCGCCGCGTTACTTTGACGCCTTCGTCGCGCCCTTTGATAGCCGGCTGATTGATCTCATCCATCAGCACGGCAGCCTGGCCGAGATTCATTGTCATGGCCGGCTCGATGGCATCCTGGAGCGCATCGCCGACATGGGGCCAGACGCCCTGCACCCGGTGGAAGCCCCGCCGATGGGCGATGTCCCGCTGGCCGAAGTCAAACGCCGGCTCAAGGGGCGCTCGTGTATCGTTGGCAATGTGCAGGTGGGCGACTTGATTGCGCTGACGCCGGCCGAGGTCGCTGCCAGCGTGCGCGCTGCCATCCGCGACGCCGCGGCCGGCGGCGGCCTGATCCTCTCGACTACAGCGTCGCCTTATGAGCCGGCGCTGGGTGCGCGCACTCTGGCGAACTACACGCAGGTGGTCGCCAGCGCCCGCGAGTATGGCGTTCCACCTTATGCGGGGTGAGCCGGCGGCGCTGGTCATCCTGTCAGACCAATTGCAGTATACCATAAGCGCGGCCATCGCGCAATAGCTTTTTGCGCTGCCGGCCGCCCCAATTTTGTCGGCGCGCCCGAATGTAGTATAATTCACAATAGACAATTGCATCATGTCCTCCGAACTGCGTCGCCTGTGGCATAGGCTATGGCGACGCAGTCGCCGGCCGATGCGCTGCGCTCGCCCATCGCGCATTCGATCATCGAGCAATGCCCGACGCAGATCCTCATGCCGAACGGGCGCGCCGACGTGGCTGACTACCGCGATGGGCTGAAGCTCACCGAGCCCGAGTTCCTGGCGGTGCGTGAGGAGCTGACGGTCGGCGGTCGCCGCTTCCTGCTGAAGCAGGGCAGCGCGTCG
>CAIQJD010000537.1 GCA_903872005.1 uncultured bacterium
CGCGGCCAGCTCATCGCGTCGCGCTGGTTAATCCGATGCGCCGTATCGAGACACTCGCCGATATCGGTCATCCCCTCGCGGGCCTGGCTCAAGTACCAGAGCAACTGATTGTCCATCACCGGCTCGCCCATGATGCCCAGCTCCCACCAGGGATTCTTCTTGGCCGGCGCGGGGCTGTTGGGATTAATAGCTTCAGCGAGAGCGACCGCTTTGGGAGCGATAGCCACGGCAGCGCCGCCGGCCAGGGCGGCTCCGCCGAAGCGGAAGAAATCGCGGCGGGTCAGTCGAGCGTTGTGGTCGGTCATGGGTAGATCTCCTTCGTCAGCGTTATCTGTCGAAGAGAGTATCGCGCCGCAGGGGGTGCAGAGGGATGCATCGGAAGGCGCATTGGCGGGATGATACGCCTTCAAGCCCAGCGACGCATAGCCCCGGCACGGCCGGCGTTGACAGCCATGACGGGGTAAGGTATACTGTTGCCGGCGCCAGAGTTATTGCCATCGCTCCTGACAACGCGCCTGCGGAGGATTCCCGATGCTGCGGCTGGTCTTGCTGCGTTTCCTGGAAAGCTATTTCCGGCATCGTTGGCTTCACCTGCTGCCGATCCCACTCATGCTGGTCGTCGCCGGTTATTCCGTCATGACCGCAACGCCCGGCTACATCAGCCGCGGCGTCCTCTATGTTCAGAAAGGATCCTTCCTGGCCTCCCTGACGTCCCTGCAAGGCGACAGCGGCTTCTCCTGGGTAACGCCGGCCCAGGAGGCCGTAGACGAATTCAGCGAGATGCTCCTGACCGACGCCTTCATTCGCGCCGTCATCGCCCAGACCGACCTGGAGCCGGAGATGGGGCGCGGCCCCACCGCCGCTCAAGATGCCCTGGCCGAAGCCAGCTCGTCCATCTGGGTCTCGCCCCTGGGCAAACACCTGGTGCTCATCGGCGCAGCCAACGAAAAGCCGGCCCTGGCGCAACAGTTCGTCAACTCCGTGATGGAGACGTACATCCTCTGGAAAATCCAGGCCGACCGGCAAGAAGGCGCGGCCGCCCAGGCTTTTTTCGCCAATCTGATTGACTCCTACCAGACCGACGTGGACGGAACGCGCCAGGAATTGGAGCAATACCTGGTTAACCACCCGCGCCCCATCCGCGAAGACCGTTCCGACACGGAAACCCTGGAGATCGCCCGGCTGCAAGCCGCCGTGGACCTGGCCTCCAAACGTCTGGCAAATGCCCTGGACAAGGAAGAAGACGCCCGGCTGGCGATGGCGCAGGCGGAGAGCAACGCCCGCCAGACCTATCGCGTCGTCGACGCGCCCAAGCTGCCGACGAAACCGGACAAGTCCATGCGCCAGACCTTACTCGGCTCCGTCATCTATCTCGTCGTCGGCATCGTGCTCTGTGTGGTCGGCGTCGCCGGCACGGCCCTGTTGGATAGCAGCTTACGCTTCCCCATTGATGTACGCCGGCGTCTGAGCCTGCCGCTGCTGGCCGCCATGCCGGGGCCGAAACCGGCCGGCCGCAAGCGCGCGCCGGCCAAAGGCAAAGCCGCTAAGGGAGATCAAGCATGAACAGCGAGGGCAGGACCATCGCCAAGAATGCCGGCGTCTTGATGGCGTCCCAGCTCGTCACCTGGGCGCTCACCTTTCTCCTGACCATCTTCCTGCCGCGCTACCTGGGCGCGGCGGCTGTGGGCAAATTCCACTTCGCCAACTCCATCTGGGCCATCGTTGCCATCGTCGTCGCCTTTGGCGGCGACACCCTGCTGACCAAAGAGATCGCCCGCGACCAGCGGCGCGCGGCCGACCTCCTCGGCGC
>CAIQJD010000538.1 GCA_903872005.1 uncultured bacterium
ATTTCTATGCGGCGCTGACGGCCGGCGCGGCCGATGCGGCGCTGGCGGCGTCGTTGTTTCACTACAAGACGTTGAGCATTGGCGCGGTGAAGGAGTATTTGGCCGGCCGGGGCGTGGCGGTGCGGCGGACGGAGTAGGGGTGGGCCGGCGCAGGGAATGTCAAGGAATGTCAAGGAATGTCAAGGAAAATGGTGCGCGTATGACGAAGCTGTACGCGTTGGAAACTTGACATAAGGGATAGGGGCCGCGAGGGGGTATTGGCCGGCCGGGGGTGGGGTGGCACGTTTTGGGTGAGGTGGTCAAGGGTGGCGGGATTTGGACCACGAAACACACGAAAGGCTGCAACCCAAGTCAGACGGCGTCGGGCAGGCTCTTCCGATCGCAAGCGGCGGGATTGAGTCCCGGCGCCGGAGATATGCAGAATCATGAGCTTAGGCAGGCGCGGTGTCGCAGGCTGTGGGAGGCTTTCTGAGGTGTTTGAGGATACTTGCGCGGAGGATAGCCAGGCTGCGTTGCCGGCGTACGAACCCAGAACTCCGCTTGGCCGGCGTTTGTGGGAGTCGCGGGCGAGAATTGTGGCCGGCGGCGAGCCGCAGTTGGGTTGGGAGGCGTTGGAGCGCGAGGCGGCTGAGCGGCGCGGCGCGGCGGTGGCTGATATTCCCGCGGATGGGGCGTAAGCGGGCTGAGCAGTGAGCGGAGGGGGCCAATGGCGTCAATCACGTGGCTACATCTCTCGGATTTGCATTTCGGGCATGACGCAGATCCCTGGGATCAGGATGTCGTGCTGCAGCAGCTTCTGGAGGATATCCGCAACCAGCGTAAAGCACGTGGCTTGCAGCCAGACTTCGTCGTCATCTCCGGCGACGTGGGTTGGCGAGGCGCAGAGGCAGACTACCAGAAGGCCGGCAAGTTCCTCGATGCTCTGTTGACAGAGACCGCATTGCCGAAGGAGCGGCTGTTCTTCGCGCCAGGCAATCACGATCTGGATCGCAACGTGATTACGGGTTCGGGCAAGGCGCTGGCGAAGGCGTTGCGCGCGTCGAAAGAGGATGGCCAGGATGACGCGGCGTATAACGAAGAGCAGCGGAAGTTCGCCAATGAATTCTTCGGCAAATCCGAAGACCGCGTGGCTGCGCTCAAGCAGTTCGGCAACTTTTCCAGTTTTGCGAGCGCTTATCTCGGCCCGCGCGCGCAGTTCGCCGGCGAGCAATGGTTTCATGTCTGGCGTCTTGAAGGCATCGTCGGCGGGCCTATCGCGATCCTCGGTCTCAATTCCGCATGGCTGGCGCGCGGCGACAAGGATCGCGGCTACCTGGCGCTGGGCGAGCGGCAGACGCGGCCGGCGACTGACGCGGTTGGTGAAGCCGATCTGTGTATCGGCCTGCTGCATCACCCGTTCGACTGGCTGGCCGAATGGGATCGCAACACGAGCGAGGCGTTGCTGATCCAGAGATGCGATTTCATTTTGCACGGTCATCTGCATCGCAGCGGCGTGGTCAATCTCAGCGGCCCAAATGCGAACTGTGTCGTGATCGGAGCCGGCACATGCTACGAGAAGCCGACCTATGCCAATGGATACAATTTCGTCCGGCTGAACGGTGAGACGGGCAAGGGCAAAGGGATGGTCTATCTGCGGAGCTACAGTGCGCTCGACGGCGGCCACTGGACCGACGATGTCACCACCTATAAGGATGTTCTTGGCGTTTACTCCTTTCCCTTGCAGGCAAAGCTGATCGGCATATTGCAGGGCGACAAGATTCCGAGTGTAAAACCGCCGGCCGCTTCCCCGGACGACGCCGAGGCGCAGGAGCGCTACCTCAAGTATGTCATTGACTCCAACAACTGCCTGCAGCTGCAAGGCATTCGCTCGGCCGGCGAGCTGGTGCGGATAGCCCTGGAAGACATTTATATCACGCTCAACGCGACGGTGAAGCGCACGGTGGCGGCGGATGAGGCGATGCTGCGCGAGCTGGGGGGGATGGCGGCCGGCGAGGCGGCCCGGCTGGCGCGCAGCGAAGGTGGGCCACGGACGACCGTTGAGCAGGTGAAGGTTAAGGTGCAGGAGGCGCTGGCCCAAAATAGCCGCCTCGTCGTGCTGGGCGACCCGGGGTGCGGGAAGACGACGCTGGTGCGCTACCTGGCGCTGACGTACGCGCGTGATCTGGCCGGCGACGCCGGGCTGGTGGAGCGCCGGCTGGCCTTGAAGGAGCGCCGGCTGCCCATCCTCATCTTCCTGCGCGATCTGGCCCGCTACCTGCAGGCAAAACAGCCGGACGTCGGCCTGGATGGGTCGAAGCTCCTGCTCGACTATCTGCGGGAGTACTTCGCACAGCAAAATGTGACGTTGCCGGATGACTTCTTCCACGAGCGGCTGCGGCGCGGGGAGTGCGTCGTGTTGCTGGACGGGGTGGACGAGGTGGCGGATGTGGCGCTGCGCCGGCGCATTGCTGGATTGGTGGAGAAGTGTACCCGCGCCCATCCGAAGGCGCGGTATGTGGTGACCAGTCGCATCGTGGGGTATGCCGGAGCGGCACGCCTGGGCGAGAAGTATGCCGTCACGACGGTGCGCGATTTCAACGACGAGGATATCGAGCGCTTCGTGACGGCGTGGAACCGCGCCATCGAGGTCGTTCTGGCAAGCGGAGTTGACGGGGCGCAAGGGACACGGGAGTATGCCGAGTCCCAGGCGGCCCGGCGCACGAAGGAACTACTGACCGCCATCCGCGCCAACGAAGGGGTGCGCGAGCTGGCGATCAACCCTCTGCTGCTCACAGTGATCGCGCTGGTGCAACGCTATCGGGCGCGGCTGCCGGAGCGGCGTTCGGAGTTGTACGAGGAAGCTATTGAGGTGTTGCTGGCGAACTGGGACGCGGCGAAGGGGTTGAGCGCCCCGGTGACGGTCGCCGGCCGGACGCTCGACGCCGGCGACCAGCGCAGCCTGCTGGAGCCGATCGCCCTGTGGATGATGGAGCAGAAGAAGCGCGAGATCGAGACGGAGGAGCTGCGCCGGCAACTGGAGGAACGCTTCGGGGCGATGGTCGGCGCGAGCGCGGCGCGCAAGGCGACGGACGACTTCCTGGCGCAGCTCACGCTGCGGAGTGGGCTGCTGGTGGAGCGCGGCCAGGGGGTGTATGCGTTCAGTCACCTGACCTTTCAGGAGTATCTGGCGGCGCGGGCCATTGCAGATCGGCCGGACTATATCGCTTACACGCTGGCGCGGCTGGGGGACGGGTGGTGGCGCGAGACGATCCTGCTGGAAGCCGGCTATCTGAGCGCGGGCGGCACGGGGCGGGTCACGGCGTTGATTCAGGCGATCATGGATTGCCCGCAGGAGCCGGCGCTGTATCACAACCTGACGCTGGCGGCGCAGGCGCTGGGCGATGTGGGGCGGGCGCGTGTGGCCGGCGACCCCGGCGGCGAGGCCGAGCGGCGGCTGCGGCGCGCTTTCGAGCAGCCGTTGCGGCCGCGCAAGGATACGCCGGATGAGGCGGTGCAGGAGACGATCCGCCGGCGGGCGGCGGCGGCCGAGGCGCTGGCGCGTATCGAGCAGGGGGGCGGGACCGGGCCGGCGTTCTGGCGGCTGCCCTACGGCGAGCCGGTGTGGGTGGATGTGCCGGCCGGCGAGTTCTGGATGGGGAGCGAGAGTGCACAGAGCTATGCGGATGAGCGCCCCATCCATCGGGTGCATCTGGATCGCTTCCTGATCGCCAGGACGCCGGTGACGAACGCACAGTACCGCATCTTCGTGGAGAAAGCCGGCCGCAAGCCGCCGCAGGGGTGGGATGGCGACAAGCCGCCGCGCGGCCGGGAGAGCCATCCGGTGGTCAATGTCTCGTGGCATGACGCGCTGGCCTATTGCCGCTGGCTCTCGGAGATGACGGGCAAGGCGATTTCGCTGCCGAGCGAGGCGCAGTGGGAGAAGGCGGCGCGGGGCGCGAGCGACCGGCGCGAGTATCCCTGGGGCGACGATTGGGACCCGACGAAGTGCAATTGCAGTGAGTTGAATCTGGGCGATACGACGCCGGTCGGCGTCTTCCCCGAAGGGGCCAGTCCCTATGGTTGTCTGGACATGGCGGGGAATGTGTGGGAGTGGACGCGGTCGTTGTGGGGAGAGGACGTTTCGGAGCCGACCTACCGCTATCCCTATGTGGCCGGCGATGGGCGCGAGGATCTGGCTGCGGGAGATAAGGTTCGCCGCGTGCTGCGTGGCGGTTCCTACATCGATGCTGCGAGGCTCGCCCGCTGCGCCTGCCGCGGCTGGAACGACCCGTATTACTGGCTCGTCAACTTCGGTTTTCGGGTGGGGGTGGCGGCGGCGCCCATGTGACTCTGACCTCTGGCCCCTCTGGACTCTGGTTCTCTGAATCCTCGCATTTTGGGGGAGTCCAGAGGGGGCTTGCCCCCTCTGAATAATAAACATCCCTGGGTGGGCGGGTGGGAAGAACCACCCATCTCAAAGGTGTGTTGAACCAAGATCGGAAGAGCGTCG
>CAIQJD010000539.1 GCA_903872005.1 uncultured bacterium
CCGCCGGCGCGCCCAACGAGACGCTGCGCGAGGAAGCCCTCTTCTGGGCCGGTAAGTCGCGCCTGGCAACCGGCGATAGCGCCGGCGCGGCCGATCCGCTGCGTCGCGTCGCCGCCGGCCGGCCTCTCTCTTTCTACGGCCAGCGCGCCGCTGCCCTGCTGAGCGCCCCGCCGGTGAACACACCCCTGTATGGGATCAGTCAGACGGAAGCCGAGGCGTGGCTGCTCGGCTGGACCGGCGTCAGCGCCGCGACCTTGCAAAAGGACATCCCGAACGCCATCGCGACCCACGCGAAATGGGTGCGCGGCCGTGAGCTGACGGAGATTGGCTTGCTGGCCGAGGCCAATGACGAGCTGGATAGCCTGTGCGCCGAGTACACCGACCAGCCGGCGACCCTGTACTACCTGGCGGTGCAATTCGCCGCCCGCAACGAGAGCGACGAATCCATCTACTGCGCCGAACGCTTGATGACCCTCTCCGGCGCGACATGGGAGGCAACGCCGGCTTTCGTCCGCCGGCTCGTCTTCCCCACTGCCTATTACGGCGACCTGGTAGAGACCGAAGCGCAGGCGCGGGGCCTCGATCCGCTCCTGGTCTACGCGCTGATGCGTCAAGAGAGCCTCTTTCAAGGCGAAGCCCTCTCCTACGTCGCGGCGCAGGGCTTGATGCAAATTATGCCCGATACCGGCAAATGGATCGCCATGCGCCTGGGCTGGACAAGCTACCAGACTGCCGATCTCTATTTGCCCTACGTCAACGTGAAGTTCGGGACTTACTACCTGCAACAGCAACTGGTCGGCTTCGACCAGGACGTGACCAGCGCACTGATCGCCTATAACGCCGGGCCGGGCAACGCCGCCGCCTGGCGCAAAGAGGCCGCCGCGGACATCCCCGACCTCCTCTTTGCCCTGACCGATATTGAAGAGACGCGCCTCTATCTGCAAACGGTGTGGTATAACTATGCGGCCTATCGCCGGCTCTACCCGACGCGCTGAGCGACGCAAGGTTTTAACCTTAAATCCAACGCGCTTGTCCCGGTATAGCCCCTATGACCTATTGCGAAAGGGCTGGCGCGTGTGATATAATGGTATATACATGGGTGACAGTCTGATAAAATGGCCGGCCCAGGTTTTGGCGTCGGCTCAGTTTGTTTGTGGGTGAGGATAGCCTCTATGTTCCTGGCCGACAACTTCCTTACCATATTTGGCTCGCTGCAGTGGAACTTAATCTACAACATCCTGCTGCTCCTGACGTTGCTGGCAGCATTGGCCCTGGCCCTCGGCCATTGGCGTCGTTTCGGGCAGCCGGACGCCCGCCAGTTGTGGATTGGCTGCAGCGTCATTTTCTTGACGCGCGTCGCGCCCCTCGTCCTCGCGTTGACCCCGGCGTTTGACTATCGTATGCCGGTCTTCTTGCCGCCCCTGGAACGCGCCCTGGACACCATTGCTTTGGCTGTCCTGAGCTGGATGTTCCTGGCCCCGGCAGGAGCGGCCTGGTCTGTGCCTTTCCTGGGGCTGAACGTAGTGCTGGCCGGCCTGGCCGATGTCGCCCTGACGCGTTTCTGGATGCAGGACCTTGCCGCGCTGCCCACCTTGTCTTATGGAGCATCCTGGCAGCGCTACGTGTGGGGCGGCTGGCAAATCACGCTCTGTCTCTTTTCACTGGTGATGGCGCTGCGCCGCCGGCGTTATGCCGGCCAAACCGGCTTCCTGGCGCCGATCTTCGTGATCTTGTTGCTGGGACAGGCCCTGGAAATGATCGTCCCCATCACGCCGGCGCTCTTCCCCATCTGGGAACGCGTCAGCGTACTCATCGGCGCGATGCTCATGTCCGTCGTCATCTATCAAGCGGCGCTGGCCGAGTTACGCCAGCCCTCCAATGCGCCCTTGCCGGCGCTGCCACAGGCCGGCACGCCGACCGAAACCCTGTTGGCGCTGGTGAGCGACGAGCCGGGCGCAGCCGGCAAGCCAGACGTATCGGATGTGGCGCAAGCCGTCCTGGCCGCCCGCGCCGAAGACCGCCATAGCGACGCCCTGGCCGGCCGGCTGGCGCGCCTCATCGCGCGGGCGCTGGACGCCGAGCAAGCCGCCATCGGCCTGTTGGAAGGCTCCCAGGAAGACCGCATGCACCTGACCGCCATCTTCAACCCGCACCGCCGCGGGCGTGGTGAGATCGTGAGCTTCCCTCTAGATGAGCAGTTGGCGATCCGGCGCGCCCTGCGCCGGCGCGAGACGGTACAGGCCAACGGGGCCGAAGACATCATCCAGATTAAGTTCCTGTACGCGTTGATGGGCAGCGAAGAGACCGGCCCGGTCTTGATTCAGCCGCTCATCTACCGTGATCGGCCCGTGGGCGCGCTCATCGCCGGCAACGGCGCGGCCAAGCGCCCTTTCAGCCCGGCGGCAGTGCGCCTGATCCCCTTCTTGGCCGAGGCAGTCGCGGCGACGATGGTCGCGCCGCGCGCCGCGCAACAGGCGGAGGAAAAGCTGCGCCAAACACAGCAGACCACCGCCGAACGTGAAGCCGACTACAACCGCCGGCTTGACATCATCGCCACTGATTTGCAGCACGAGCGCGAGAACACCCGGCTCTTCGCACAACGCATGGCCGATCTGGAACGCGCCGCGCAGCAGAAGCAAGCCGAGGCGGAACGCCAGATGCGCCGGCAGGCGCAACTGGAAGAAGACGTGCGCCGCAAACAGGACGAAAACGCGGCGCTCAACAAAAAGCTGGATAGCCTGACCCTGGCAAAAGTCGTGTTGGAAGACGAAGTTCAGGGATTTCGCGACCAGGTACGCAACCTGGAGCATTTGCTGGCCGAACAGAAGTGAGTGCGCCCATGGGCGCGTGCGACGATGAGAAAACAGGCAGGGTACGATGGACAATAGCACCGATACCTTAGTGCGACAGGCGCTGCTGAGCGGCGCTATCGTCGGCATTATCCTGTTCACTATCGTTCTCGCCATCTGGCTCACCTATGTGATGAGCGGAGCCGCCGTCAACCCGTTCATGGCCTCGTTGCCGCCAGCCACCGCCACCGCGC
>CAIQJD010000540.1 GCA_903872005.1 uncultured bacterium
CCCGCCTTGGGCGTCTTGCCTGGATCCACGATGCCGGAGACATCCAACTCCATCTCCTGCAGGACCTTGTCGAGGTTCTCCCGCTCGACGAGGTTGAAGACGGTCGAATGGCTGAGCCTTTCCTTTATGTACGCAGCCAGGGTCGGATCTATCGAGGCCCGCTTGGGATTTCGCCGGCGAAGACGTTGCCAAAGAGACGGAAGGTGAAGGAGATGATCTTGGCCAGCTCGCTGATCGTCTCAAAGACGCCGACGAGGATTCCGACCACGCCATTGAACACGCCCTTCTTGAAGTTGATCGAGACGAACTTACTGAAGTAGCGCAAGCCTAGCGAGCGCACCCCAAAGAATTGCGTCAGGACGACGGAGATGAGCGCCAACGCCAGCGGCAGGTTCAGGTCCGTGGCCGCCGAGCGCAGGAATGGCTCTAATTCGTAGCCGGTCTCGCCTTCGGTGGCTTTGTTGCCGGTGAGGATTTCCACTTCGCCGGCCAGTGGCTGCGCGACATAGCCAGCGCCCTCTTCTCCATGTACTTCTTTCAGAAAGCCGATGCTGCCATAGAGCGGCAGCATGCCCATCCAGTTGGAGACGAGGAGGAAGAGGAAGATGGTCATGACGATGGGAAAGAAGCGCCGCGCCCACTTTACGCCGGCCATGTTCTCGACCAGCCCGTAGAAGGCTTCGACGACGGTTTCCATGACGTTTTGCAGGCCGGTGGGGATGAGGGTCATGCGCCGCGTGGCGAAGAAGGCCAGCACGATCAAGACGATCATGGAGATCCAGGAGGTGATCATCGTGTTGGTGATGGCGAATCCGCCGATATGGAAGACCGGCTCTGCGGCGATCTTAATCGCCGGCAGGGCGACGCGCGGCACGATGAGAAAGAGCGCCACTATGAGCGCAAGGACAAGGAGCGCGGGGAGCAAGACTTTCGGAGACAAGAGCTTCGAGCGCTTTGACACGATGCCGACCCCTCCTTCACTCTATCGTTGAACGACCTGTTCCTCGCCTGGGGCTGGATACAACGGCGCTATTATAGCAAAGGCTTTACGATATGGCAAATGACAAGCGAAATGTTCAAGAGGGGTGTTTCAATTCGGCCAGCGTGTCCAGGATGGCGCGCCGGCTGGCTTCCAGATAGGTGAGGTTCATGACATTTTGCCACAGCTCGCTCTGCGGGCTATCAATGTCCCACAGGGTGAATCTGGGCGACGATTCGCGCCGCTGCTGCATGACAGCATCAATCAGCAGCTCAATTTCCATGAGCCGGGTTTCCAGGTAGCGCCGGCGGGCGAGGCGATCCATCTGTTCCAGGTCAGGCGGCAGGCGAGGGCCAGTCCAGGCGCGGCGGGCGGCGCGTTGTTTCGGCTTCTTGTCCACAGGCGGGTGTCGCATTCAGCGTGAGAAATCGCCGGCTGAGATGCGCCGGCGTCACGCGCATCTTAGCATCTCGCGGCCGCTTTGTCAAAGCGCCTGACGCCTGATTTCCCCACTTTGGGTGGGACGCGGATAAGGCGCAAAATCAGGGCGCCTTCGGCCCCAAAAATCCACGTCTGTCCGCGTTCGTCCGCGTCCAAATTCCGAAAACCGGGTAAGAGTCAGTCCTGACGCGGTTCGCAGCCGGCGCATCCCTCTGGGGCGCAAGGCGTGACCGACCAGCGCCCCAGGGCTTCATCATAGGCGAGGATGTATTGGCCGAGGGCGCAGACGGCGCGGAACGCCGGCCCGGCCGGCGTGCGCCAGCGCGCTGCGATGTGGGTGATGGGATACACGCCGGCGTCGCCGACCAGGGCGGTGGGTTCCTGGGCGTAGGCATATTCGGAACGGCACTGGACGGAAAACGAGATCAGCGTTTCACTCCCGTCGTGGCGACGATCTCCGACGAATCGCCCACGTTGAACTGCTCGAAGGCGCCGCGCACATGGGCGCATTCGCCGATCAGCGAATGGGTCAACGTGGCCTCTTCAAGCTTCGACCCTTCGTTGATGATGGAATCCGTGACGATGGAGGCGCGCACCTCCACATGATCGGCCAGGCTGACGTGTGGCCCGATGATGGACGACTGGATGACGCAGCCGTCGCCGACATGCACATACGGCCCGATGATGGAGGCGCTGATTTTGGCGCTGGGGTGGATTTCGGCCGGCGGGATGATGATGGACTGCGCGCCGATGGCCGGCGCGTCGCTCAACTTCTCCAGCAGATAGCGGTTGGTCTGCAAGACCGCGTCGGGCGTGCCGCAATCTTCCCAAACCTGCACCGGGCCGGCGTTCAGCTTGGCCCCGCGATCCACCATCAGTTGCAGCGCATCGGCCAGGAAGTACTCGCCCTTCGTCTGGATATTGCGCTCGATCAGCTCGTCAATGCATTCGAAGAGGAGCGCCGAATTCTTGAGGTAATAGACGCCGATGACCGCCAGGTTGGAGACCGGCTGGGCCGGCTTCTCCACGAAGCGCGTGATGATCCCATCGCGCAGGGTGACGACGCCAAAACGGCGCGGGTCTTCGACTTCGCGCACGTAGATGACGCCATCGGTGGTGAGGGTTTTCAGCGGCAGGAGATCCGCCTCGAAGATGGTGTCCACGAAGATGATCAGCGCCGGCCCGTGGATGTAGGGCCGCGCCAGTTTGATGGCATGGGCCTGGCCCTTCAGCTCTTTCTGCTCCACGTAGTGGGCAGAAAAGTGGTAGTTGCGGCTGACATATTGCTGGATCTGCTCGCCCAGATAGCCGGTGATGAAGACGATGTCGTCCACATCCAGGCCGGCCAGCTTGTCCAGGATGTGGCCCAGCACCGGCTTGCCGGCGACATTCACCAGGGGCTTCGGCTTGGTGTAGGTGTGCGGGCGCAGGCGCGTCCCAAAACCCGCCAACGGGATGATCACTTGCATAGGGCTTCGTTGACCTCCTCTTGCTCTGGTTCTGTTCTGGCAGATTTGCCTATGGCGTACAGGAAAGGCAAGGCGGCGTCAGGGCCGGCTCATAGCGCCGGCTTCAGCTGTCGCCATTGCGTCGCCTGCTCATAGGCGTAGGCGGCGCGCAGGATCGTCGGCTCGGCGAAGGCCCCGCCCATGATCTGCAAGCCCACCGGCATCCCTTCGCTCATGCCGCAGGGCAGGACGATGCCGCACATGCCGGCCAGGGAGAGCGGTAGGGTGAAGATGTCCCCCAGATACATCTCCAGGGGAGAGGCGGCCTTTTCGCCGATCTTGAACGCGACCGTCGGCGCGGTGGGGCCGACCAGGACATCGTATTCCTCGAAGGCGCGCTCGAAATCGCGCTTGATGAGGGTGCGTACCTTTTGCGCCTTGAGGT
The DNA here is from genome assembly GCA_903872005.1 of uncultured bacterium. The sequence continues at coordinate 3,314 of CAIQJD010000540.1, forward strand.
AATAGGCGTCGTAGTAGCCGGCCGACAGGGCATACGTCCCCAACATGATGCGGCGCTTGACCTCCGGGCCGAAGCCGCGCCCGCGCGTTTGGCGGTAGCCGTCCCACATGGTCTCGGCCGGCGCGGAGAGGCCATACTTCACGCCATCGTAGCGCGCCAGGTTGGCCGAGGCTTCGGCCGGCGCGATCAGGTAATAGACCGGCAGGCCGTATTCCGTGTGCGGCAGAGAGACTTCGCTGACCTGCGCGCCCAGCTCGCGCAGCGTCTCGATGGCGGCGCGGATGGCCGCGACCACGCCGGCTTGAATCCCTTCGGCCAGATATTCGCGCGGCACGCCGACCCGCAGGCCGCGCAGGTGCGGGATCAAGGCGTCGCCATAGCGCGGCGTCGGGGTGTTGACCGAGGTGGAGTCGCGCCGGTCATAGCCGGCGATGACGCTCAAGACCGACGCCACGTCGGCGACCTCGCGTCCGAAGGGGCCGATTTGATCCAGCGACGAGGCGAAGGCCACCAGCCCATAGCGCGAGACGCGGCCGTAGGTCGGCTTCATGCCGACGATGCCGCAGAAGGCCGCCGGCTGGCGCACGCTCCCGCCGGTGTCCGAGCCGAGGGCGGCCAGAGCCTCGCCGGCGGCCACGGCCGCCGCGCTCCCGCCGCTGGAGCCGCCGGGGACGCGCGTCAAATCCCAGGGGTTGCGCGTCGTATGATAGGCCGAATTCTCCGTGGAGGAACCCATGGCGAATTCGTCGGTATTGGTCTTGCCCAGCAGCACCGCGCCGGCCGCGCGCAGCTTGCTGATGACGGTGGCGTCGTAAGGTGGGACGAAGTTTTCCAGGATGCGAGAGCCGCAGGTGGCCGGCGCGCCGCGCACACAGATGACGTCTTTGATGGCGATGGGGATGCCCAGGAGCGGCGATTCCTCGCCGGCGGCGCGCCGCGCATCCGCCTCGGCGGCCTGCTCCAGGGCAGCCTCTGGCGTCACGGTCAGGTAGGCGCGCACGCGCTCGTCTACGCAAGCGATGCGCTCCAGGACGGCGCGGGTCAGCTCGACCGAGGAAATCTCACCGCGTTGCAGCCGGCTTTGAGCTTCGCGGATGGTCAGATCATAGAGTGACACGGACGCCTCCCAGCCGGCTATTCGCCGAAGATCGCTTTGACGCGGAAACAATCATCTTGCACGGCCGGCGCGTTGGCAAGGATATCCTCGCGGGGGAACGATGGCGCCGCCTGATCGGGGCGCAGCACTGTATCCAGGGGCAGCACCGAAGCGGTGGGGGGGATCGCCTCGGTATCGAGGCGCTGCAGCATGTCGGCGTAATCCAGGATCGCCGAGAGCGTCTCGCGGTAGTCTTCTTGCTCCGCGTCGGTCAGGCTCAATTTCGCCAGCTCCGCGATATGTTCCACTTGCTCCAAAGTCAGTTTCATCGCCCGCGTCCATTCGTGATGTTAGAGTTCAGTCCGGCCCGCGCCGGCCATTATAGCATGGGGGCAAGGGGCTTACAAATCGTTTGGCGCAAGTTGGGCCGGCGCAAGGTTAACACAATGCTAAAGGGGCGTTAACAAGTTCCTAACATCGGCGCGGTACAATGGGGTTGCATAGAGGCGCTCAAGGAAGGCGCTGGACGAGTAGGAAGGCGAGGGTAGCGCAATGGGTCTGGCAGATCTTCACATTCATAGCATTCATAGCCCGGATGGCATCGCTTCCGTGCCGGCGATCCTGAAGCATGTGGCTCAGAATACCGACCTGGACGTCATCGCCATCACCGATCACAATAGCATGGCCGGCGTGCGCCAGGCCCTCGACCTGGCCCCCCGCTACGGCGTCGCGGTGATCCCCGGCTGCGAGGTCTCCACATCCGAGGGGCATCTCCTGGCGCTCTTCATCGAGCGGCTTGTGCCGGCCGGCCTTTCTCTGGCCCAGACCTTGCGCCGCGTGGCCGCGCAGGGCGGGCTGTGCGTGGCCCCGCACCCGCTGGCGCGCGGCTGTCACAGCTTGAGCCTCGACGCGATTCGGGCGGCCTTGCGGGATGTGTCCCTGGCGCGCACCCTCGCCGGCGTCGAGGTATACAATGGCGGCCTGATTTACACCCGGCGCAACCTGGCCGTGGCCGCGCAGGCGCGCCAACTGCCGACCGCCGACATCGGCGCCAGCGACTCGCATGTCTTGCATACTATCGGACAGGGTTCAACGCACTTCGCCGGCAAGACCGCCGCCGACCTGCGCCGGACCCTGGAAATGGCGACTACGACCGCCCTGGGGGGCGTGGGACTGGGCGGCCTGGCCCTGTTGCGCTCCTGGGCGCCGCGCTATCTGTTACGCGCCCTGGGCTGGGCGCCCTGGAATTCTGACCCGCGGAGGCCGATTGAATATGCTCGCGTGCATCACATCATGGCTCAGCGGCAACTTGTGTAGGCGCGCCGGCGCATCCTGCTCGCCCATTCGCCGGCCGGCGCGGCTCTGCGCGCCGTACCCAAGAGCTTAATCTTAAACGTCCGTTTCGTCTCTTCTGTCGCAGCCGGGAATGTGCTATAATAGTCTCGGCGCGCTCCTATGCGTTTTCGCGCCACGCGCCGTCATTGGCGCAGCATGAAGGGCTTGCGAGGAGAGAGACGATGCGCAGGTTGTGGCCGGCCGTGGGATTGGGCTTCATCTTATTCTGTGTGGCCCTTTGCTCGGCCGCGTGTCGCGCCCCGGAGCCGCCGGCCC
>CAIQJD010000541.1 GCA_903872005.1 uncultured bacterium
AGCGTTTGCTCGCGCTCGTCATTGCCGCCCATGCGCACGGCGCCGCCGCGACTCTGCCCGATGGCGTCAATCTCATCAATGAAGACGATGGCTGGCGCGATCTTGCGCGCCTGTTCGAACAGGTCTCGCACACGCGCCGCTCCCACCCCCACGAACATCTCCACGAACTCCGAGCCGCTGGTCTCAAAGAAGGCCACGCCGGCCTCGCCGGCCGTCGCCTTCGCCAGAAGCGTCTTCCCCGTCCCCGGCGGCCCCACCAGCAACACGCCCTTGGGGAGACGCCCGCCCAGGCGGGCGAACTGCTCCGGCGTCTTCAAGAACTGGATCACCTCCTGCAGCTCGCCAATGGCCTCATCCGCGCCGCCCACGTCCTTGTACGTGATGCCAACTTCCTCTGGCTTGACCGCCGTCGCCTTGCTTTTGCCAACGCCGAAGATGCCGCTGATGCCGCCGGCCGCCGCCGTGCGCCGATAGGTGAGATACCAGAAGACGGCCAACAGACCCAGCGGCAGCATCCAGGAGAGCAAGAACTGCCCCACGGGGCTGGCGGCCTGCCGGAAGGCATACTCCACGCCGGCTTTCTGCAAGTCCTCCACCAATTTCGGATCGCTGGCCGGCGTGAAAGCCGTTGTAAAGGCGACCGTGGGCGTCTTGCCCTGGGCGTCGGGATTCTTCATCTCGCCGGCAATGCTGGCGTCGCTGATCTCCGCGCTGACAATTAGACCATCCGCCAACTTCTGGCGAAAGGCGCTGTAAGGCAGAACCGTAGTGGCCCCCAGCAGTGGGCCGAGGACAAACTGCTGAAAGAGCCAGAGGGCCACCAGGCCGGCGATCAGATAGCTGATCCCATAACGCGCCTGACGCTGCATCCGCTCGCGCCGCTCGCGCTCATCGTCGGCCGGGGGCTTCCCCGCCGGCGTCCTCTTCTCCTCATCCATCCCGCTTCCCTCCTGGCAACCCATAGGCGCGTCCGCGCCTCTGCCGGCTCAAGTATAACCGGTCGCGCCGCGTCCTGCAAACGCGCCGATGGCCGGCCTTGACAAACCCGCGCAGCGGCGCGATAATGCTCCCGTGAACGTTCACGGGAGCGGTAACGCCAACCAGGAGGAACGGATATGCCCCAAGCGCGGCCGGTGACCATCGAAGACGTTGCGCGCGCCGCCGGCGTCTCCCGCCAGACCGTCTCGCGCGCCATCAACGACAAAGGCGAAATTCGCCCAGAAACGCGCCAACAGATCTTGCAGGTCGCCGAATCGCTTGGCTACCGCCCATCCAGCATCGCCCGCAGCCTTGCCACGCGCTCATCCTCCACCATCGGGCTGATCGTCCCCGACATCGCCAACCCGTTCTTCCCGGAAATCGCTCGCGGCGTCGAAGAAGCCGCCTTCGCCGCCGGCTACCAGGTCTTCCTGAGTAACACCGCCGAAGATGCGGCGCGTGAGTGGGACATCCTGCGCTCGCTGGAACAACAGCGCGTCGCCGGCGTCATCCTGTGCAGCTCGCGCCTGGCCGATGACCAACTGCGCTCCTTAACCCAACGCCCTTTCCCGCTGGTCTGCCTGAACCGCCAGATAGAGAGCGCCGAAAGCGCCTGCCTCCTGATTGACGATTTCCAGGGGGCGCACCAGGCCACGCGTTACCTCCTGGAACGCGGCTACCGCCGCATCGCCATGCTGACCGGCCCGGCCCGCTCCTGGAGCGGCGCGCGTCGGCTCGAAGGCTACCGCGCCGCGCTGCGCGACGCCGGCCTGCCCTACGAAGGGCGCCGACTGGCGGCCGGCTTCCCGCAGGTGGAAGGAGGCCGGATTGCCGCCGCGCAGCTTCTCTCGATAGCCCCCGATACCGATGCCATATTGGCCTATAACGACCTGATGGCGGTTGGCGCGATGCGCGCCTGCGCGCAGATGAACCGGCGCGTGCCGGCCGATTGCGCCGTCATGGGCTTTGATGATATCCCCCTGGCGTCCTTCGTCGCGCCGGCTCTCACCACCATGCAAGTAGACAAGCCCGAAGCCGGTCGGCGCGCGTTTCATCTGCTGCGTCGCCTGATGGAGGATCGCCTCAGCGGGCCGGCCGTCGAAACGCTGACCCCGCGCCTCATGGTCCGCGATTCTGCCTGAACGAAGGCTTTTTTCAAGGGAGAGAACGATTATGCTACTGAATACCCTGCAAACCAAGCGTCTCTATCGCTATGCCTGCCTGAATCGAGTCGGCATCATCGCCGTCAACGCCGACGGTGACTCGCTCATCCATGACACGCTGCTGGCGGCGCGCCAGGCCGACGCGCCGGTCATCATCGAGACCAGTCTGTGGCAGCTCAAAGGCAAGTGCTTCGGCAACGGCGACGCCATCCTGGGACTCAAGAAGTACATCACCGACGTGGCCTTGATGGCCGGCCATCCCGATTTTGCCGACGTGCCGGTCGTCTTCCACATTGACCACATCCCGGCCAAGCAGGCTGTGGATATCCTCAGCCAGGCAGTTGCCGGCATGTCCTTCCGCGTCTGGGATCGGGAGCTAACCGTCTTCCCATCCTCCGTCTCCTTCGATGCCAGCGGGCTGTGCGACGCCGATAACATCCAGTGTGTCCAAAGCGTGGGCCGGCGCGCTGCCGGCCTGGGCATCCCCCTCTCGTTTGAAGTGGAACCCGGCATCGAAGATAAGCCCACGGTGCCAGCCGACGCCCTGACCATGGTCAAGCAGATTGACGACGTTGTTCCCGGCATCGTAGACCTCTTCGCGCCGGCCGTCGGCACGGTCCACGGACAGACGGTGCGCGGCGCCAATGCCGGCTTCGACGCCGGCCTCGTCGGCGCCGTCGCCGAGACGCTGCAACAGGGGTTGGGCCGGCCCATCGGCATCGCCCTGCACGGCTCCTCCGGCATGAGCGACGCACAGTTGGCAGCCTCAGTGCAACAGGGCGTCATCAAGATCAATACCTGCACCATGCTCCTGGGCGCGCGCGCCCGCGCCATGCACGCGTATTTCAACGCGCACGCCGCCCAGATTCAGGAAGGCCACAAGGACATGAAAGAAACATCCAAGGACACGACCGTAGACATCGCCGTCAGTCAGGCCGTCGTGCCTATCATCATGGATCGCATGATCGTCAGCCAGTCCGCCGGCCAGGGCAAGCGCGGCCTGGCCTACGTCCTATCGGGAGAGCAATGAACATGGACAGACTTCGCGGCGCTTTGGTCGTCGCCCAATCCGGCGGCCCGACGGCCGTCATCAACGCCAGCCTCGCCGGCGTCGTCGCCGGCGCGCTGCGCCACAGCGATGTCATCACCGGCGTCTACGGCGCGCGCCACGGCATCGAAGGCGTGCTCTACGAAGAGCTGATTGACTTCAGCCAGGAATCGCCGCGTACCCTGGAACTCCTGCGGATCACCCCTTCGTCAGCCCTCGGCTCCTGCCGGCACAAGTTGACCGAGAAGGAATACGAGCGCATCTTGCAGGTCTTCAAAGCCCACAACGTGCGCTACTTCTGCTACATCGGCGGCAATGACTCGATGGATACGGCGCACCGCGTCGGGCAATTGGCCGCCGGCGCCGGCTATGCGCTGCGCGCCATGGGCGTCCCCAAGACCGTAGACAACGACCTGGCTTTCACCGACCACTGCCCCGGCTACGGCTCGGTGGCGCGCTGGATCGCCGCGGCCACGCGCGACTCTGGCCTGGACACCGAAGCCATCGGCGTCGTAGACAAGGTCAAGGTCATCGAGTGCATGGGCCGCGACGCCGGCTGGATCACCGCCGCCAGCGCCCTGGGTCGCGACCATGCCGACGCCGCCCCGCACCTGATCTACCTGCCCGAACGCCCCATTGACCTGAACGTCCTGCTCAACGATACGCAGAAGGTCTACGACCGGCTGGGCTATTGCGTCATCTCCGTCTGCGAAGGCGTCAAGGGCCTGGACGGCAAAACCCTCACCGAATCGGCCAGCGCCCTGGATACCGACTCCTTCGGCCACGCGCAGCGCGGCGGCGTAGCCGATTACTTATGTAAAATTATTGCCAGCAAGCTCAAGCTCAAGGCGCGCTTCGACAAACCCGGCGCCATGCAACGCGTCGGCGGCCTCCTCGCCTCGCCCACGGATCAGGCCGAAGCCTTCATGGCCGGCGAGATGGCCGTACAGCACGCCCTCGACGGCGTATCCGGCAAGATGGTGACTCTGGAACGCGTCAGCGACGCGCCCTACCGCTGCGCCACGGGGCTGGTTGACCTGGATAAAGTCGCCAATGCCGAGAAGCTGATGCCGGCCGAGTACATCGCCGCCAATGGGACGGACATCACGCCGGCGTTCATCCAGTACGCGCTGCCGCTCATCGGCGGCGAGCTGCCGCCTTACGTCCAACTGGCGAACCGCTTGATCCCCAAGAAGACGGCCGCGCAGGGTTAGCCGGACAATCCCAATGACGGGGACGCGCCGGCGCCCGCCAGGCCTGCGCGTTCCCATCGGCAGCCTCCCCTCTTCGGGTATGTCATCTTTCGGGGAGGAGAGCATTGGGGTCAGGGTAGCCTTGCCCCTTAGAAAGCCGATATTTGTACGACCGTTGAGCAAAGAAGAACGGAAGCCGTCGAAGCGGGTCTGCGCTCCTCAGAGGCATTCACGTTGCGACGCAGCCAGATCGTGCTTGCGAGTAGCCGCGGCAAGCTGGCATCGCATATTGCAGCAGATCTGGGCTGCGATGCCGACACGGTGACT
>CAIQJD010000542.1 GCA_903872005.1 uncultured bacterium
CGCCAGCCACACCGAGGCCGAAGCCAGGTTGCCACCGGTCTGCAGGCGGAAGATGATGCGATCAAGATACGGCCGGCCGTTCCAGTAGTCCTGGTTGGCGACAACGCTGTAGTACTGACCGGGCACGTACTTCTCCCACTTGAAGGGGCCGGTGCCGATAGGCTTGGAGACTGCCTGATCCAGCTTGAGCCACTCCTGTGGGGTCTTGCCATCGAAGACCTTCTTCGGGTGGATGGGGACATAGATGAACGCCGGCAGGACCTGATAGTGCGACTGCGTGAAGGTGAACTGCATCGTGCTGGCGTCCACGATCTTGATGCCGCTGATCTCTTTCACCGTCTTGCCGTCATACTTGTCGAAGCCTTCGAGATAGCGGAAGGCCAGCCGGCGCTGCATGAAGGCCAGTTCGGGATGCAGCACTACTTCAAACGAGGTCTTGATGTCTTCGGCGGTCAGGGCGCTGCCGTCATGGAACTTGACGCCCTTGCGCAGCGTGAAGGTGACGACCTTGCCATCCGGAGACACCTTCCAACTCTCAGCCAAGTCGCCCTGGTAATAGATCTTGTAGTCGGGCGACAGTTCTTGATCAATCAGGGAACTGAAGATGTAGCGGTCATGGTCATAGTCGTACCAAGTCTGTTGTCCGCGAGGCGGGCCACTGGAGTAGATGCTGACGATGGTGCCGCCATATTTCGGCTGCACGTCTGGGCAAATGTGCACCCAGGAGACGCCCACATCGCCGGGGTCGTACCACAGACCCTGCACAGTCGGCTGAACGACCTTCTCGACGACTTTCTCCTTCTCGACGACAACGGTCTGCACGACCTGCTTCTCGACCTGCTTTTCCTTTTCGACGACGACAGTCTGTACGACCGGCTTCTCGACGATCTTCTCGACGATCTGCGGAGTCGCCGGCGCGCACGCGCCGAGCAGCAAGCTGACTATCGCCAGGACTAATACGATTCCGTAGCGTCTCATTGGTTCACTCCTCCCTTGCGTCGCAATAGAACGTTCCCTGACGAATCGTGATTTCCTGTCGAACCAGGACGAGGCTTCGGGCGTGCAAGGCCCAAGTCATGATGAACGGTTGAGGTCTCGCTTGCGTTTGTGTGCTCCCTCCTGCCCTTACGCGTCCGTGATAGACTACGGCGCGCTTTCCCCCTGTAACGACGCATGATCGTTTGTCCCGTCTGATGCGACAAAAAAAGAGAGAATGGCGATCCCCATTTCGCCGGGTGATTCGGCATCTCTCAGCCGGCGGACGGCGCGGCTGCTGAGCCAAACAGCGCATCGGAGATGCGGCGCGCTGTCGAAGTGACGGCGGCAATTACCGCCGGCTCCAGTTCGCTGGTCAGTTCAGACGTGCGGGCTGTGATGCTGATCGCTGCGATCGTTGCCCCATCTGCATCCTTGATGGGGGCCGCCACGCAACGCTCTTCGGGTATGAATTCGCCGCGATTGACTACGAAACCGCGTTCGCGCGCTTCTGAGAGAACTCGTTGAAGGGCAATGCAGTCAGTAATGGTTGATGGTGTATAGCCGGTCAAAGCCGTTTTTGCCAGCCAGTCTTCAAGGGTGGTCGGGGTCAGGCCGGCGAGCAGTATCTTGCCCAGGGCAGTGGCGTGGGGGGGGAAGGCCGTCCCCGGCCAGGTATAGAGCGCGACGCCGGCTTGTTCGGGTAGAATGCAATCGAGTGGCACTACGTGATCGCCCTGCAAGACGGCGAGATTTGCGGAACGGCCTACCTGACGCACTAGTTGCTGGAGGTAGGGACGTACGCTCTGAATGAGCCAGATGCCATCGTCGAACGCGCGGGCCAACATCGCGACTTTCCAACCCAGTCGGTAGGTCTGATCGTGCGAGTCCTGCTGTACGTAGTCCTTTGCAGCTAGGCTTGCCAATAGTCTGTGGGTCGTGCTGGTGGGGATGTCCACGGCCAGGGCGATGTCCATCAGGCGCTGAGCGGTTTTCCGAGCGCCGAGGAAATCAAGGATTGCCAACGCGTTCACGACAG
>CAIQJD010000543.1 GCA_903872005.1 uncultured bacterium
CATCGAACGCCGGGCGAAACGCGCCCTGATCGAACATGCCCTCTTCCGCTGGGAAAGCGCCGTTATCATCGCGCTGACCGCGCTGCTGGCGCTCTTCTACGCGGAGCCATTTCCCTTCTGGCGCTGGTACTTTTGGGTGGCGCTGGGCGCGCTCGCCGAAATCCTCATCGTCGTCACCAGCTTGACCGATGAGCGCACCGGCCAGGAAGTGGTCGAAGACCTGTTCGAGGACGAACACGATCCGCGCCAGATCAAGACCAAAGCCTATCGCGAGCAGTTCCAAAAGGCGCAGGAGTATCGCCGGCAGATCCAAAAAGCCATCGTTGACGCCGGCTCCAGTCCGCTGCGCGATCGTCTGGAACGGGTGGGGCGCGGCATCGGCGACTGGGTCGGCCAGATCTACGAACTGGCCGGCCGGCTGGATCGCTATGTAGACAACCCCATCATCGCCCGCGACCGCCAGAACGCGCCGGTCGAGCTGCGCCAACTGGAGCAACGGGCCGCTCAGGAGCGCGACCCACAGGTGCGCACCGAAGTGATGCAAGCGTGGGAACAAAAACGCGCCCAGTGGGCCAACCTGCAAAAGCTGCAAAATACGATGGAAGCGGCGCGTCTGCGCCTGGATGCGACCCTGACTGCCCTGGGGACGGTTTACTCGCAGGTACTGCTGGTTTCGGCAAAGGGCGACGAAGGCGCATCGGCCGACAATCTGGCCGCTGACATCAAGGATCAGATCGCCGGCCTGCAAGACCTGATTGAAACGATGGACGAAGTCCTGAAGCGGTAGTCCGAACAGGCAAACACGATTCGGGAGGATGTGCAGCAATGCGCGCACAGATCACCAAGGGCGTCATGGCCCTGATGTTATTGAGTATGCTCCTCGCCGGCTGCGCGCCGGGCAACTTCAAGGGCGACGCCATCGTCTATGTCGCTGTGCCTCTCTCCGGTTGGCAAGCCGAGGGCGGCCAAACCCTGGCCGGCGGCGTGCGCTTGATGGCCGACGAGCTGAACAAGGCCGGCGGCTTGCTCAACTATCGCGTCAAGGTCGTCGCCCTGGACGATGAGGCCGACCCGGATACAGCGGCCAACACTGCCGACGAGATCAAGAAAGCCGTGCAGGCCGGCGACAAGGTCATCGGCGTCATCGGCCATTACAACAGCGGCGAGACCAGCGCCGCCATGGAGACTTACAAGGACCTGCCCTTCGTCGTCATCACGGCCACGGCCAGCGACGTTGCCATCACCCAGAAGGGCTATCGCAACTTCTTCCGCGTCAACGCCACCGACGCCGCCCAGGCGCCTATGGCCGCGCGCTTCCTGACGGAAAAGCTCGGGGCACAGAAGATCGCGTTGATCTATGCGAACAACGACTACGGACGCGGCCTGCGCGACCAGATGACGAAGGCGCTGGCGACCCTGGGACAGAAGCCGGCAGTGACCATCGAAATCAAAGAAGCCGCGCCCACCCAGGCGCAAGCCATCGCCCAGGTCAAGGCCGCCGGCGCCGACGCCGTCTTTCTGGCCGGCTACGAGACAGAGGGCTACGTGGTGCTGCCGGAGCTACGCGAAGCCGGCGTGACTGTGCCATTCTTGTGCAGCGACGGTTGCCTGCCCTATGCCTTCATTGACGAATCCGGGCCGGCGGCCGAAGGCGCCTATGTCTCGGCCATCACGCCCGAAATCCATGCCGTCGCCGACGACAAATGGTGGAAAGCCTACCAGAACGTCGAGACTCGCAACCCGGGAACCTACAGCGCCGCCGGCTACAGCGCCATGGCCGTGCTGGCCCAGGGGATCAAAGACGCCAAGAGTTTCGACCGCGCCAAGACGGCCGATGCGCTGCACCGACTGCAACTGAAGACGCTGGTGGGCGAAGTGACCTACGACGATCAGGGCGATCTGCGCCAGCAAAACGTCTATGTCTTTCAGGTGAAGAGCGGCAGTTACGTGCAGATACTCCCGGCGCCCTGACACGCCACGCCCGCAGTCAGATCATCTGTCAAAGCCTGAATGCAAAGAGGGCCTCCCCGGTCATGCGGATCAGGGAGGCCCTTCTGCGTCCAACAACGGCTATCAGATGAGACCGATTTGTTTGCCCACAGCGTACAGCGTCTCCAGCACCCGATCCAATTGCGCGTCGGTATGCGTCGCCATATAGGACGTGTGGAGGAGCGAGCTGTTGGGCGCAACCGCCGGCGGGATGACCGCGTTGGTGTAGATGCCGGCGTCATACAGGGCGCGCCACGCGCCGATGGCCTTCATGTAGTCTCCAATGATCAGGGGGATGATCGGCGTGCAACTGGCGCCGGTATTATAGCCCATCGCCTTCAATTCTTTCAACATCCGCCGCGTGATTGCCCAGAGCCGTTCCACCCGCTCCGGCTCTTCCAACATCACATCAATCGCCGCCGAAACCGCCGCCACCGAGGCCGGCGGCATACTGGCCGAAAAGAGCAATGACCGCGCGTAGTGCTTAACGTAGTGAATGACCTGATCATCGCCGGCCACGAAACCACCCAGACTGGCGAAGGACTTGCTGAACGTGCCCATAATCAGGTCCACGCCCGGCGTCACGTCAAAATGCCAAGCCGTGCCGCGTCCGCCGGCCAACACGCCGACGGAATGGGCGTCATCCACCATCAAACGCGCACCGTGCTTCTTGCAGACCGGGATCAACTCTGGCAGCGGCGCGATGTCGCCGCCCATGCTGAAAATGCCATCCACGATGACCAGCTTGCCGGCGTCGTTCGAACAACTCGTCAACATCTTGTCCAAACTGGCCGCATCATTGTGCACGAAGCGCTTCATATTGCTGTACGACAACTTGCAGCCATCGAGGATGGAGGCGTGATCCTCACGATCCGTGATCACGAAATCGCCGCGGCCGGCCAGAGCGGAGATAGTCCCCAAGTTGGCCTGATAGCCGGTGCCGAAGATCAGCGCCGCCTCCTTGCCCACCAACTTCGCCAGCTTCGCCTCCAACTCCAGATGCATCGCCAGCGTGCCGTTCAGGAAACGCGAGCCAGTGCAACTCGTGCCATAGCGGTTAATGGCATCAACGGCCGCCTGGCGCACGCGCGGATGGACAGTCAAGCCCAGATAGTTGTTGGAGCCGATCATCAACAGGCGATGCCCGCCGATCGTGATTTCCGTGCCTTCCGTATCTTGCAGGGGCAAGAAATAGGGGTAATACCCGCCGGCTATGGCCTCCCGCGCCGCGGTAAACTTGTAACACTTGTCAAACAAGTCCATATTTCTCTCCTTTGGGAAATGGTCATAGCCGGTCGCCCGGCTTCCCTGCCGGTCGCACATTCTGAGCGCGCCTATTATAGCTTTGCGGAGCGATACCGTCAAGCCGCCAGCGCAACGCGCATTTCTGCCATCCCATTTCACAGTCCATCTGATCTATGGTACAATGCCGACGGTGAAAGGAGTTTCATCCCTTGGGCATGTTAGATTGTTTCTCCGCCGGCTTCCGCGTCATCGCCCGGCGCTGGTGGCTCATCCTCATCCCGGTCATGCTGGACGCCTTCTTGTGGATGGGGCCGCGCCTGGGCATCACTGACATCGTGGCCCAATTGAGTCAGGCAGTGACGGAGCAACAAGCCCTTCTCACGGCCAGCGAATCTCAAGCCGCCATCATGCAACAATCGCAGCAATTCCTGGATCAACTCGGCAAGGAAGCGAACCTCTGGTCGCTCCTCAGCGCCGGCATCCCTGGCATCCCCAGCCTCATTTCGGCAAGCGCCCCCGGCGCGCAACCGCTGACCACACCCCGCACGGTGCTGCAAGCGGAGTCCGCCGGCCAGGTCGTCTTATGGAGCGCCGGCATCTTGTTGCTGGGGGGCGTCCTTTCGAGCATCTATGTCACCCTCATTGCTCGCGCCGTGCGCCACGAAATGCAGGATGCCGAAAACCTGACCCTGCCGCGTCACATCCTGCACACCTGGACGCGCCTTCTGCTCATCGCCATCATTCTGACAGCCATCGGTCTGGCGCTGGCGATTCCGCTCTTCCTCGTCTTCGCCCTGTCCATGCTGGTCAGTCCCGGCCTGGCCCTCATCCTGGTCAACCTGACCGCCATCGTCATCCTGTGGGTCGCCATCGGCATTGTCATCTACCTCTACTTCGTCGTAGACGCCATTGCCATCCATCACGCCGGCCTGCTGCGCGCCGTCTGGAACAGCATCAATATCGTGGCGCGCAATCTCTGGCCCAGCGCCGGCCTCATCCTGGTCATCTGGCTCCTCAACAATGGCCTCCTGCTGGTCTGGACGCGGCTCGAAGCGGCCGTCTGGGGCGCCGCCATCGGCATCCTCGCCAATGCGTTCATCGGCGCCGGCCTCACCGCCGCCAGTCTGATCTTCTATATGGATCGGTTCCGCCGTTGGCAGGACAATCCCGAAGCCGCCGGCAACCTCTTGCTGCGCCTCTGGCGCGGCCCCAAAGCATAACGGAGAAACCGTGTGGTAGACAACACTCCCAGCAGCTACGATGCCAGCACCATCCAGGTCCTCGATGGACTGGAAGCGGTGCGTCGCCGGCCGGGCATGTACATCGGCTCCACTGACCAACGCGGCCTCCACCACCTCGTATACGAAGTGGTGGATAACTCAGTAGACGAGGCGCTGGCCGGCGTCTGCACGCGTATCGGCATCAGCATCAACAAAGACCATTCCGTGACCGTCGAAGACAACGGGCGCGGCATTCCGGTCGGCATTCAGCCACAAACCGGCAAATCGGCCCTGGAAGTCGTCATGACCGTATTGCACGCCGGCGGCAAGTTCGGCGGCGGCGGCTACAAAGTCGCCTCCGGCCTGCACGGCGTCGGCGTATCGGCGGTCAATGCCCTCTCCGCGTGGCTGGAAGTGCGCGTGCGTCGCGATGGCCGGCTCTATCGCCAACGCTACGAACGCGGCGACCCCGTGACGCCCGTAGAGGACATTGGGGATTCCACAGGCGCCGGCACATGCACCACCTTCTTGCCTGACGAGACTATCTTCAGGACGTTGGACTATCGCTTCGAGACGTTGACCCAGCGCTTCCGCGAGATGGCCTTCCTGACTCGCGGCCTGACGCTCCATTTTCGCGACGACCGCGGCGATGGACTGCCCCAGGAGATGACCTTCTACTTCGAGGGCGGCATCTCTTCCTTCGTGCGCTACTTGAACAAGAACCGCGAGGTCTTGCATCCCCCCTTCTACGTGGCACGCGTGCTGGAAGGCACAGAGGTTGAGGCAGCCATCCAATACACCGATGGCTTCGCCGAATCGGTCTTCTCCTTCGCCAACAATGTCAACACCATTGACGGCGGGACACACCTGACCGGCTTCCGTTCGGCCCTGACGCGCACTCTGAACGATTACGCGCGGCGCGCCGGCTTGCTCAAAGAAGCGGATGCCAACTTCAGCGGCGAAGATGTGCGCGAGGGTCTCACCGCCATCCTCAGCATCAAACTGACCGACCCGCAATTCGAGTCGCAGACCAAGTCGAAACTTGGCAACGCCGAAGTGAAGGGCCAGGTCGAATCGGTAGTCAGCGAGGGCTTCTCGGCATTCCTGGAAGAGAACCCGCAGGCGGCCAAGTCCATCATTGAGAAGTGTCTGACCTCGGCGCGGGCGCGCGACGCAGCGCGCAAGGCGCGCGACCTGGTCATCCGCAAGAGCGCGCTGGAAAGCATGACCCTGCCGGGCAAGCTGGCCGACTGCTCAGAACGGGACGCCTCTAAGTGCGAGATCTACATCGTCGAAGGCGACTCGGCCGGCGGCTCGGCCAAGCAAGGCCGCGACCGGCGCTTCCAGGCCATTCTGCCCCTGCGCGGCAAGATCCTCAACGTGGAAAAGGCGCGGCTCGACAAGATTCTCGACAACCGCGAAGTGCGCGCCCTCATCACCGCGCTCGGCTCCGGCGTCGGCGACCAGTTCGACCTGACCTCCCTGCGCTACGGCCGCATCATCATCATGACCGACGCCGACGTGGATGGCTCGCACATTCGCACCCTGCTGCTGACCCTCTTCTTCCGCTACATGGAGCCGCTGATCAGCGAAGGGCACCTCTATATCGCCCAGCCGCCGCTCTACCTGGTGCGCGCCGGCAAAGATGAATACTACGTCTACTCGGACGCCGAAAAGGACGCCGTGGTCACGCAGCTCAAGGGCCGCAACATCGTCATCCAGCGCTACAAAGGTCTGGGCGAAATGAACCCGGAGCAGCTCTGGGAGACGACCATGAATCCGGAGAAGCGCACGCTCTTGCAGGTGACCATCGAGGATGCCGCGGCCGCCGACCACACCTTCGACATGCTCATGGGCAGCGCCGTCCCGCCGCGCACCCGCTTCATCCAGACCCACGCCCACGCCGTGCGGAACCTGGACGTGTAGCGGCGCGTCGCACCAACAATCGAGCAGGGCATCCCGACACGCCGGAATGCCCTGCTTTTTCGTCTCACTACCCTGCACTTTTCGCTTTCAGATTACTCGCAGAGGAGCGGCCCATGTCAGAATACGTGTCAATTGTGCTGGTGGGATTGCTTGGGGGGATTGCAGTTGGCATCCAATCCCCCATCGCCGGCGCCATGGGCCAGCGCATCGGCGGGACGGCCGGCAGCCTCATCATCCACCTGAGCGGGCTGCTCCTTTCGGGCATCCTGCTGACGCTACGGGGCGGCGAAAACATCCGCGATTGGCATCGGCTCCCCTGGTACATGCTGATTGCCGGCGTCTTCGGCCTCATCCTCTATCAGACCATCAACGTGACCCTGCCTCGCCTGGGCAGCGCGGCGATGATGACGCTCATCATCGTCGGGCAATTGCTCGTGGGCTTGCTGGTAGATCATTTCGGCTGGTTCGGGGTCACGCCGCGTCCCCTGGACCTGACGCGCATCGCCGGCGTCGCGATACTGCTGCTGGGCGGCTATCTGATCGTTAAGTAGCGCCCTATGGCTTGCGCGCCCAAATCGCATACTCCCCAATGCGCTGCGCCGGCGCATAGTCCCGCTCGATGACAGCCGTGATCTGCGGGAAGAGCGTCCTGAACGAAGCCCGCCCCAACACATGCTCATCTGTCTCGCGCCAGATGACCAGCGCCGGCCGGCGTGTCTCCAGGTCGCGGATCAGGCCGGCGATCTCTTCCTCTGTCAAGAAGCCCGGCCAGATGAAGTCGTGGCGCGTCGCGTTGTGCCGGCCGGTCGCAAAGTAGAAGAAGGACCCGCTGGTATCGAAGATTGTGTCCTGGGCTGTCGTCAGGCCGGCAATGGCCGCGCTCACACCCCGCAAAGTGCGCGCCGCGTCGGCGCG
>CAIQJD010000544.1 GCA_903872005.1 uncultured bacterium
GGATCGCCTGACCGACGAGTATCGAGCTAACGAGAATGTGTCGGCCGGCGACATCGAGCGCGCCCGGAGCGAATTGAAGCGCATCTACGCCAACACGAATTTCCCGGACATGAACTTGACGTGGGCAACGAATCCCAACAACGAGCGGCACAGTCTCTTTCCGGGGTGCTTCCGCTGTCACGATGATAAGCACGTACGTGTGGACGCGACCGGCAATGAAGTGCAAACTGTCAGCGTCCAATGCAACTTGTGCCATACCGTGCCGATTGTGGCGCGTGGGCAGGAGCGGCTTGTGGAAGCGCCGGTCATCGTGGGCGTCATCCCGGTCACGCACACCAGCTTCCGCTGGACGACGGAACACCGCAGCGTGACGGACCAAGAGAAAGTGGAGTGCTATGGCTGCCATGGTCAGTTGTTCTGCGACAATGCGGCCTGCCACGGGGTGTCGCACCCGTCAGATATGCTCTATTCGCATGCCACAGAGTATCGCAAGCGGGGCGGACAAGTATGCTACACCTGTCACCAGGACGTGTTGTGCAGTCGCTGTCATCCCGCCGGCATCATCAGCCGACCCTGACCCAGAAGGAGTGGTTCCGCATGAAAATGTCTACGTACCCGGTTGAATGGCGAGCCAATAGCCGCAGACTGTTGCGGCGCGTGGTATGGGGCCTGTTGGCGGCAGTCCTGCTGGTCAGCGCGGCCTTCGCCGGCTATTACTATTGGGATCGCTACACGGTGCGGCAGGCGCCCTCGCCAGAACGGCAGGGTCTGGCGCATCTGGAGCAGTTGGCGCGCCAAAACTCCCAGGACCCTGAGGCGCGTCTGGCTCTGGCCCAGGCTTACCTGGAAGGCGACAAATACACCCAGGCCGTGGAACAGGCGCAACAGGTCTTGCGCGCCTATCCTGAGCGACAGGAGGCTTTGCTGATCGCCGGTCTGGCCTATACGCGTGCCGGCCAGCCGCAGGCCGCCATTGATACGCTGGAGAAGCTGGCGGCTGCCCGCCGCCAGTCATCTATGGCCAGCATTGACTCGGTCTTGCAGGCAACGTTGTACTATCTGGGCGAGAACTATGTGCGTTTGAACCGGCCGGCGCAGGCAATCCTCGCGCTGAGCGAGGCGCTGACGATAGACCGCACGGACGCGGATGCCCTATACCAGTTAGGGTTGGCGTACGCGCTGGATGGGAAGCACGAATTGGCCCTGGAGCAGTTCGATCGGGCGACGCGCTTCGTTCCCGACATGGCCGATGCCTACCATCAGATGGGCTTGAGCTATGCGGCGCTGTCCAGCCCGACGCATGTGATCTATGCCCGGGGCATGGAGGCCTATGCACGCAAGGACTATGCTGGCGCGCGCGCCGATTTGGAGCGGGTTAGCGCCGAACTGCCAGATTTCGCGCCGGCGCAAGTCGGCCTGGGGCTGGTCTACGAGAAACTCGGCGATCCGGCCGGGGCCAAGACTCGCTACGCGCGCGCCCTGGCCCTGGAGCCTGACAATCTGCTGGCCGGCTATGGCCTGATTCGCCTGGGCAACACGCAAGGGGGACGCTAAGTTGATAAGGAAGATAATACTTCTGGAAGAGGATGAGAATTCACCGGCCGAATCGGCCGCGCCGGCCAGGGTCGGCCGGGCAACCCTACTCCGTAGCAAAGGGCTGCTGGTCGCCGGCATGGGCCTGTTGGTCGTACTCATCTCGGTCAGTGCCCTGTTTGTGCGCTATGTTCGCAAGCCGGCGCCACTGCCGGAATTGATCGGGCCACAGCTTGCCGTGAATTACCCGCCGCACTACCTGTCGTCCATCTACGGCGCGGAGAAACCGGTGGGCGTAGCGGTTTCTCCGGATGGCCAACGCATCTATGTGGCGGAATCTGGCGGCGAACGCGCGGTGCGTGTCTTCGACCGCGCTGGCAAAGAGATCGGCCAATTGGTCCCGCCGGGGGTGGACGCCGGCGAGCGTTCGCCCGTTTACGTGGCGACGGATAACGCCGGCCGCGTCTACGTGACAGACCGGATGCAATTTGCCATTTATGTATATGGCTCGGATGGAGCTTTCCTCGATGCCATCCTGGCCCCGGATCTGACCTTGAGCGGCTACGCCGGCCGGGCGGTTGGCGCGCCGGTCGTGGCGCAGAACGTGGCGTACAACGCCTATCGGCCGACAATCGCCTATCGGCCGGCCGACGGAACGCAGCAAGCGCTGCCCTTGCCCCAATTGCCGGTGTGGGCGCCCCTGGGCATCCGCATTGATAGGACCGGCGCGCTGCTCCTGACCGACGTTCCCAATGGGCGGCATCGCGTACGCATTTGGAACATCAGCCGTCTGGCCGGCGGCGCGCCGTGGAGCGATTTCAACCCGACGGAGAGCCAGCTTGGCGCGTCGGGTCAGGATAACGGCCAGTTCCTCTTCCCCAATTCAGCGGTCACCGACTCGACCGGCCGCATCTTCGTGTCTGATGGCAACAATGGTCGAATCGTCGTCTGGGATAGGAATGGTTCTTTCCTGTTCAATTTCGGGCGCGGCATGGCCGATGGCGCGCTGAACTTGCCGCGCGGTCTCTTCATGGATGGACGCGACCGGCTGCATGTGGTGGACGCGGTCGGGCAGAGCGTGCACGTCTATGACGTGTCGCGGGCCGAGCCGGCCTTCCTGTACTCGTTCGGCGATGTCGGCGCCGGCGATGGACAATTCGATTTTCCTAACGACATTGCCATGGATGCCAGCGGCCGGCTGTATATCGCCGACCGGGAGAACAACCGCATCCAAATCTGGTCCTATTGATTGCATGCGATAGCCCAGGGTAGCCGGCGCAAAGAAGGAGGTATGCCGGACTCTACAGGCTTTGCAGCGAACTCACGCCGGGAGAAGTTGCGGGTGAGGTCGAATTCTAGTTCGCATAGGAGGATCCGCATGAGAAGGTTCGTGATTGCAATCGCGCTGGTTATCATGCTCCTGTTGGTCGCCGGGAGCGTGGCGCTGGCTGATGGTGGGCCGCACGGCGGCTTTGCGCCGGCGACAGACGCCTGCGCCGGCTGCCATCGCGCGCATACCGGCCAGGCCAGCATGTTGCTCAAAGCGTCCAGCACGTCGCTATGTGAGACGTGCCATGGCTCGGCCGGCACTGGCGCCGACACCAACGTCTGGGATGGCGTCTACGCCGAACGCGACGGCACGGTCGAGAATCCCGCCGAAGGCGTGGTGGGCCGTGGCCTGAAGGGCGGCGGGTTCGCCCGCGCCATCATGGATACCAATGACAATGGCGTCGCCGACGCCGCCAGCCGCGCCGCTACTTCGTCGCACACATACAATGGGACGAGCGGCACGATGTGGGGCAACGGCGCAAACGGCTCTGGCGCCGGCGGCAGCATCGCGCTGGCTTGCGCCAACTGCCACAATCCGCACGGCAAGGCCGGGACTGGCGGGACGGCGACCTATCGCATCCTGCGGCCGCGTCCCAACGGCTCCAACGCCGGCGCGGATGTTGTTGTCGCCGACGAAACGGCCAAGACCTATACAATCGCCGATGCGACGAACAGTTACTGGGGTCAGAACTACGGGACGGCCGAGATGTCTCTGAACCAGTGGTGCGCTCAGTGCCACACGCGCTACATGGGCGGCACGGACAGCGCGTCCACGGACACCGGCGACGCCATCTATCGCTTCCGCCATACGTCGGGCGCGGAAAACGTGTCCTGTGTGGACTGCCACGTTTCGCACGGCACGGCGGCCGTGATGGGCGTCAACTCCGGCTCGGTGCCCTGGCCGGGCGGGGCCACTACCCCGAACGGCAATGCCCGCAGCTCCCTGTTGCGGCTGGACAATCGCGGCGTCTGCTACCGCTGTCACCAGACGCCCTAGTTGAAGACCTGAGACAGATGGAGGTCGCGGGAGAGGCCGGCGCGGCCGGCATTCCGCCCTCCGTTCTGTCTCTGGGGGTGTGAAAGACGCATGAGAGTGAGCAATCATCCATTCCGAGCGGCGTTGGCCTTTGTGATCCTCGTCGGGGGGTACGTCCTGTGGGCGGCCCAGGCCACGCCATCTTACGCGGCCAATGTGGCCGGCGGCGCAGCGACTCTTCCGCCGGCGGCGCTGGCTTTTGCAGGGCCGGCGACGCCGACCGCCGCGCCTACGCTTACGGCGACAGCCACGCTGACACCTACGCTCACTCTGACGCCAACGGCGACTGCCACGCGGGCGGTCGCGACGACCACGCTGACGGTCAGTCCAACCGCCACAGCCTCACCGACGGCCACCATGAGGTCTGCGCTGACGCCGGCGCCCCTCACGCCGACCAGCGCCAGGACGCCGACGGTCGTGATCACGCCTACGACGGCGCTGACCCTCAGCGTTACGTCCACTCCGAAGGTGAGCCTCACGCCGGCCGTGGTACGGACCGGAACTCCCAGCGTGACGACGACCGCGTTCCTATCCCCAACAGCGACGCGGGCGCTCACGGTTACTGCTGTGGTTACGATGACGATTCCGCCAACGGCTACCCGCACGGCGACAACTTCGCCGACTCCGCCGGCTACACCGGCGTCCGTCGGGGCCAATGCAGCGCCCCAGCCGACGCCCACCGCGCCGCCGGCTCTGCCGACCAACGTCCCCGGCGCGCTGGACCCGCACGTGGGATACAGCGCCGGCGCCGATCAATGCGCCGCCTGTCACCGGTCGCACACGGCCGCCGGCCGAACGCTGCGTAGCGCCTGGTCCGAAGAGGGTCTGTGTTTCGTCTGTCATACCAACGGCGGCAGCGGAACCAACGTCCAGCCGGCTTTCACGGGTTCTACGAACACCGCAACGCGTTTCTTCAACCATCCTGTGGGCGCGACCAGCGGCGCGCACCAACGCAGCGAGAGCGCCGGCGGCGCCTTCGGCGGCGCCAATCGGCATGTCGAATGCGAGGATTGCCATGATCCGCACCGGGCGACGCGCGGCGCGGCCAACGCGCCGATGCTGCAGCGCACGATGACCAATAGCAGCGGCGCGGACCCACTTTGGGGCGCGGCCGGCGCGCCGGCCGGCTATGTCTTCTTGCCCCAGGCGCAGCGGGAGTATCAGGTTTGCTTCAAGTGCCACTCCGGCTTCACGACGCTGCCGACGTATGCGCCGGATGGCTGGGACGGGGCTGCCTTCGTCGCCAACGGCCTGCCGAAGCTCACCAGTGCCAGCGCGCAGCAGGTTCGTGATAGCCGCGACTTGGCCGCGGAGTTCAACCCCAGCAACGCCAGCTTCCATCCGGTAGCAGTGCAGGGACGCAACCAGGCGATCCCCGCCGGCAGTTGGGTCGCCGGCTGGTCGCAATCCAGCATGGTCTATTGCTCTGACTGTCATGGGAATGCTGCAGCGGCTACGCAGGGGACTGGGCCGCACGGGTCTGCGCTGTTGCACCTGTTGGTCGGTTCGGCCAACTATACGACCGTGACCGCCGGCCGTCGGCCCACCAGCCAGGAGCTATGCTTCAAGTGCCACTCGGCCAACGTCTATTTGAGCGGCTCCAGCTCGGCCACGAACTTCCGCAAAGGTTCGGATAACCTGCACACCAAGCACATCGCGGAGGGCGCGACCTGCTATCGCTGCCATGATACGCACGGCAGCGAGCAGGAGTACTTGCTCAACTTCGAGATTGGGCCGCGGTTGTCTGTGCCGGCCGGCCGCAACAGTCAGACCGCCTGGTTCCGTATCGGCGGGCAGAAGGCGTGCTCGCTCACTTGTCACGGTGAGGGGCACAACGGCGACAGCAGCGCCGACTATCGCTATCCGTGATGTTGACGATTCGCCATGCATGGTGGGTCGCGCATGGGGGAAAATGCAATGACATTTCCACGCCGGCGGCGCCGAATTCGCCTGAATTCTTAAGATTCCGTGAGCATCACCGCGGCCGATCCCCCAGGCCGGCGTCTGTTGCCGGCCGGGGCCGGCGGATGGCCGCGACCAGCGCGACGCCGACCAGCGGCAGCGCCGCGCCGGCCAGGAAAGTGGGAATCATCCCGAAGCGCTGGATGGCGAGGCCGGCCGCCGCGAAGCCCATGACGCCGCCCAGCCAGGTCGAGCTGCTGTACAGGGATATCCCCCGCGGTATGGATTCTTTCGGCAGAAGGTCGGCGGTCATGGCGGAGCCGAGAGGCGAGCCCAAAAGGAAGACAGACACCAGGCCGGCGGCCACGAAGAAGTGCCATAACACTGTCCCGTTCGCCAGCGTGAGCAATGCCGCAGATGCGGCGAGGAACGCGACTGCGATGAGCCACCGACGTCCCACTCGGTCGGATAGCCAGCCTACGAAGAAGGGGAGCGGTATGGCGACACTGCCCAGAACCGCCTGCGTACTCGATATGGCCGCGGCCGAGTAGCCCAGGTTGTTCATGACCAGCGGGCTTCCCAGGGTGCGAACGGCGCTCGCTATGCTGGCCATGAGATTGGCCACGAACAGGAGGTAGAAGGCTGTGCTCAACACCGGCTTCGCGCCAGACTTTACAGCCTGGTCAGGTCGAGAGGCCGCCGGCGACCGGGGCGTCGCCACCAGGCCGGCGATGAGAATCCAGACGACCATGACGGAAGCCGCCGCAACAAACATGATCGGGAAGCCCCAGCGGTCGGCGACGCGCCCCATGGTCAATCCACCGATGAGTCCGCCAAATCCGCTGGCGGATGATAGGATGCCGAAAATTCGGCCACGCTCGTGCTTTTCGGCAGACAGACCGGCCAGGATGTTGACCAACGCCATGCCTATGCCGATGCAAAACCAGACTACGGCCGTCAGGATGGCAAGTTGCCAGAACCGCGTCGCTGGGCCCATGAGCAAGATGCCGGGAATGCTCAGCGCGCCGATGGCGAATAGCAAAGATTTCGGCCGGCTGACCCGCTCAAAGGCCCAGCCGGCGGACAGGGAGCCGCAGGCTGTGGCCAGAGTGGCAAGGGACAGGTAGTATCCGACCACGGTCGGCGACAAACCCAAGCGCGTAGCATAGACCGGCATGAGGGGCAGCAGTCCATAGCCCATCGTGAACAGGCAGAGATGCAAGAGGAACAGCAGGGCCAGTTGTCGTTTGCTCACGTGAGTCTCCCCATCTCGCTAGGCTTCAGAAGGCTTGGCCGCCGGCCGGCCGATGGCCGCGACCAGCGCGACGCCGACCAGCGGCAGGCACGCCGCGCCGAGGAAGGTAGCCAACGTCCCGAAACGCTGGAAGGCGAGGCCAGTGAGCGCGAAGCCTACCACGCCGGCGAACCACTGCGCCGCATGGAGGCGCGCCAGGGCGCGCGGGAGGGCCGGTCGGGGCAGCAGATCGGCCGTCAGGGCCGCGCCGAGGGAGCCGCTGAGGTTGAAGAGGGCGATCAGACCGGCGGCGACGAAGAATTGCCACAGCGCCGTCGCCCGCGCCAGAGTCAACAGCGCGGCCGTCGCCATGAGGAAGCAGATCATCAGCAGGCCCTTGCGCCCCAGGCGGTCAGAGAGCCAGCCGACGAGAAAAGGCAGGGGCATGGACACCGCGCCCAGCGCCGCCTGGGTATTGGAGACGGCCGCCGCACTGTACCCCAGGCCCAACATGGCGAGAGGGCTGCCCAGGCTGCGGACGAAACTCGCCAGGCAGGCGACCACGTAGCCGGCCAGCAGGAGGTAGAAGGCTGCGCCCAGCCCGCCGGCGGCCGGCTCCGGGGCCGGCGATCCGGGCGCAGCGGCGGCCGGCTGCCGGGTGACCGGCGCGGCCAAGGCCGTCAGCGTCCAAAGCGCCATGGGCACGGCCAAGGCGGCGAACATGGCCGGGTAGCCCCAGCGATCCGCGATTTTGCCGGCCGTCAGGCCGGCCACCAGCGCGCCCAGCCCGTTCACACTGGATAGAATGCCAAAGACCCGGCCGCGCGCGCCCTGCTCGACGTAATGGCCAACCAGGATGCCGACCAGCGGCATCCCCATGCCGATGCAGAAGCAGATCAGGGCCGTCAGCGCGGCCAGCAACCAGATGCCGGCCGTCAGGCGCATGAGCAAGAGGCCGGCCATGGATCCCACGCCGACCGCCAGGAAGAGGAAGCGCGGCCGGCCGAATCGCTCGAAGAGCCAGCCGACCGCGATGGAGCCGCCGACCAGGACGGCGTAGGCGAAGGCCATGAAATAGCCGACGCCGGCCGGCGGCATCCCCTGATGCACGGCATAGACGGGCAGCAGCGACAGGAAGCCGACCGCCAACACCGACACGAACAGGAAGAGGGCGGCGTAGAGGACCAGGCGTTGTGTGCTCAAAGCAGCTTCCTTCTTCTCCTCCTTCTCCACGCGCCAGGCATCAGCCAGCGTAGGCTCCGTAGCGCCGGCCGGCTTCCAGCATCGCCCGCACATTCTCCACGGGGATCCCGCTGTGCAGCGAGTGGTCGCTGCACAGGACATAGCCGCCGCCCGGCGCGCCAATCCGCAGCGTTGCGATCACCTCTTGCTCCACCTCGGCCGGCGTCCCAAAGGGGAGGGTGCGCGAGGCGTCTATATTCCCGATCAGGCTCCAACGCCGGCCGTAGCGCGCCTTGATCGCGGCCAGGTCCATGCCGGCGGTGCGTTGCAGCGGATTCAGGCCGGCGATGTCGGTCGTCGCCAGATCGTCGAGATAGAGGTTCACGTTGCCGCAACTGTGCAGCAGGATCGGCAGCCCCAGGGGGCGCAGCGCCGCCAGCTCGCGGCGCAATTCGGGCAGGATATAGCGCCGGAAGTGTGCCAGCGAGAGGAACGGGCCGCTGTTGTAGCCGAAGTCGTCGGCGATGATCAGCGCATCCGCGCCGGCCGCCGCCAGACGTTGCCCCGTGACGATGGCGAAGTCGGTGCAGACGCGCACCAGATGTTCCACCACCTCCGGCGCATCGTAGCAGAGGAGCATGAAGGGTTCCATGCCGGCGATCATCCAGGGGCGCGAGAACGGCCCATCTATCGCACCGATGACGGCGATCTCCCCGCCGGCGATGGACGCGGCGTCCTGCACATCCCGTTCGCGGCCGGCCGCCCAGGGGTCCGGCCCGGCGTAGTCGGCCAGCGACCCTTCGGCCGGCCCGATGGGCGCGTTCAGCGGCCAGGCCGCCGGATCCACCTGGCGCAGCACGCCCCATTCGTCGCGATAGCGTCGGTCGTCCAGCCAGGCCGGCGCGTAGCCGTCGGGCGAAGAATCGGGCGCGGGGACGCCATCCAGGCCGAGGGCCAGGGCCAGGCGCGCCGCGTCGCGCCCGTTATACGACGCCGGCCGGAAACCCAGGTAGGCTGCGTAGAGCGGCGGGCTGAAGGGCCAGTCAAAGATCGGGACGCGATCCGGCTGCCCGCCGCGCAGGGCGA
>CAIQJD010000545.1 GCA_903872005.1 uncultured bacterium
ACGAGGGAATCGCCGGCGTCGGGGAACTACACCCGGCCAGCGGCACCAGCGGCACGCCCTTCGCGCCCATCGCGGCCGTCCACTACTGCGCCGAGTATCTGGTCGGCCAGGACCCCATGCAGATCGAGCGCCACTGGCAACATCTGTTCCGGCGCTGCATCTTCCGCGGCGGCTCCGATACGATGGCCGCCATCGGCGCGATTGACATGGCGCTGTGGGACATCAAGGGCAAGGCCGCCGGCCTGCCGGTCTACAGCCTGCTGGGCGGGCCGGTGCGCGATAAGGTGCGGCTCTATACCTGGCTGCGCGGCGACGCGCCGGCCGAATTGGCCGACCACGCCCGCGCCCTGGTGGAACAGGGCTTCACCGCCGTGCGCCTCTATCCCTTCGGCTACTTCGGCAAGGCCGGCGCCGGCGAAGGCTATGGCGTCGAAAAGCTGAGTTTCCGCGGCATGGCCCGCTCCGCCGTCGCCCGCGTGGCGGCCGTGCGCGAGGCCGTGGGGCCGGATGTGGACATCATGATTGATACGGTCAACCGGCTGACGCCGGCCGAAGCCCTCGAAGTCGGCCGCGCCCTGGAGCCTTTCGGCCTCTACTTCTTCGAGGACCCCATCGAGCCGGAGAATATGGACATCTGGGGCGAGCTGGCGCGCCGGCTCCCCATGCCGGTCTCCACCGGCGAGCGCCTCTACACCATCTACCAGTTCCGCGATCTGCTCAATCACGGCGGCGCGGCCTTCATCCGGCCGGACCCATCGCTGGCCGGCGGCATCACCAACTGCCGCAAGATCGCCGCCCTGGCCGAAGCCAGCTACGTTGCCACCGTGCCGCACAACCCCTTGAGCTGCGTCCTGACCGCGACCTGCGCCCATCTCGATTTCGCCTTGCACGGCGTGCCGGTGCAGGAATATCCCAACGACGAAGATCAACGGCCGAAGCGCGATCTGATTCAGGAACCGCTGGCCCGCGAGGGCGGCTATCTGCTGCGCCCGGACAAGCCCGGCCTGGGCGTCGAATTGAACGAAGAGGCGTTCCGCTTCTATCCGCCGGAGCCGTACCAGCGCGCCGGCATGATCGCGCCGGATGGGAGTCTGCGGGACTATTGACGCCGCGAGACCCACATTATAGTCGCTGAGAACGAAACGAAGGGCCTCTTGCCTCGCGCCAGAGACCCTTCGCCATGTTCCGAGAGTCCATACCTTTGTGTGTGCTTCTGGGTTGGTCAAATCATCATCTCTCACCGCATATTACATAAGCTTAGCCCGGACTATATCAATTCATTCACCAGTCCTAAGACATACATGATCACCAGCAAGCCAAAAGCCCCCAGAAATTGCGCCGCGCTACTGATCTGGCTCATCTTCGGCAATATGCCGGTCAGGACCGTCACTCCCAACGCCGCGCCAAGATAGCGCCCTAACTGAACCAG
This sequence comes from uncultured bacterium, assembly GCA_903872005.1. Next base: position 1,430 of record CAIQJD010000545.1, read on the forward strand.
GCCGCTCAAGACGGTCCGGTCCTCGCTGCTGACGGCATTTTGGGAATTGATCAGCAGAGTCGCCATGATTCCTCCGAGACTCAGACCAAGAAAACTTGTGACGACGTTGAACATGACGAAATTGCTGCTGCCGACGGCGTAGTACATCAACCCCGCGCCAATGACCGACAGCCCCCAGACGAATTTGGGAAATGATGCACTGAGTTTGTTGATCATGCGACTGGTGATGATTAACCCAAGGGTGATCCCCAGCATAAACAACATCAGGACTTGACTTTCACTGACATCGAACCCCCGCTGTCTTAAGACAACGCTGCATAATGGCAGGAGCGCAACCAACCCGTACATAATGCCGCCGGCATATAACGCGCTGAGTATCGACTGGCGCAGAACCTTGGTTTTGAAAAAGGCCAGCTTGACGATCGGGTCCTTGTGGCGAGATTCATTCCATGCCAGCGCCACGCCAGTCACAATCACGCCGATCAAGAGCGAGATCCCTGTAAGCTCCAGCCGACCTTGCTTACTGACAGAATCCGAAAAACTAACGATCAGCATACTGAAAGCGCCAAAAAGCAGACCACCGAGCAGGTCAATTCCCGACCAGCGCGGCGGCCTGCTCGATTGTGATCCTTTCTTATCTAGGGCAACCAGCAAGATCGCGACAAGGGTCAAAGCCAGAGTAATGAGGAATATCCAGTGCCAGCCCAACCGCCTAGTGATGAAGCTACCGAGGATCGGGCTCAATAAGTTTGCCACGAGTTGGACAAAACTGAACGCGCCGATCATGCTGCCGCGCTTTTCCGGGGGAAACAAGTCAGAGATCAGAGACAGGGAGACTGGTACCATCATCCCTGCGCCCAGACCTTGAACCACCCTCGCGCCGATCAGATGCTCCATGCTGGGAGCCAGACCGCCATACAGGGTGCCGGCGGCAAAGAAACTCATGCCCAGTAGGTAGAATTTCTTCTTCCCGTATAGGTCAGCCAACTTCGAGAAGATCGGAATCGTCAACAGAGAAGCCAACATGTAGCCTGAGAAGATCCAACCGTAGAGATAGTCGCCGCCGATTTCGGTGACGATGAACGGCATGGCGGTTGCCAGGACTAATTGCATGATGCTGATGCCGAACATTCCCAAGATGATGCCAACGAATGTGCCCATATTGTATGCCTCCTTTCTGTCGGCTGACTATTCCAAAATCCGAACGATGCCATTCGAGCCGTCAACCTCGACCAGTTGCCCATCAACCAGTTTGCTTGTGGCGTCGTCCAGCCCGGAGACACAGGGAATCCCGTATTCACGCGCCACGACCGCGCCATGCTGCAACGCCCCGCCGATTTCCAAGATGATGCCTTTGGCATTGATGAACAACGGCGTCCAACCTGGATCTGTGGCACGGGCAACCAGGACATCCCCGGGGAGCAGCCTCTTTTCATCAGCGTACTGAAGCACCTTGACCCGTCCCCGCACCACGCCCGGGGAGATGGGGACGCCGCTCAGTTCGCCATCTGTGGCTGCCTTGCGGGGCGGATAGTAGATCTTGCCGCGTGAATCAATGACTCGCGCGACGAGACGACTTCTCCTGATCTTGTTGATCAGCAGCGTGCGCTGGCGCGCCAGCGCACGCAGATCGAGCGTCTGGTCGGCAGATGCCCGGTCAATATCCGCGATGGTGAGGTCAAAAATTTGCTCGGGTCTGTCCAATCGCCCGTCGGCCACGAGCGTCTTGGCAATCGTAAGCGCCTGGCGACGAAATAGGTCTACCACCTTAATGACATAATGCTTGGGCGTTTCCCTGTACCCACCAAAGGCTACCCAGGTCCTGTAATATTTCTCTAGCGCCCTGGCTCTGGATTTCCCCTTAGTCAGCGCGATGGCATACAGAGTCTGATACGCCGTCTCGCGTTTGGCGCGAGCTGCCGCGAAAAATGATGGCGAATCATCTGTGCCCTTGATGCCGGCAGACATGTTTTTGAGCTGCTCAAATAGCAGGGCGGGCTGTTCTTTGGGGCGCGGCGTGGCTGCGTCAATCTCACCTGGGCAACGCATGCCAAACTCATTCATGAAATGCTGCCAGCCATGCACAAAGTCCGGGGACAGGTCGCCTCTTTCAAGAGCGACCAGGAAGTCAGCGGCAGAGTCGTAACGGCGGATTTCCGACGACGACGCCAGGGCATAGATCGCTTCTCCCATTTCTGTCGTCTTGTTGCCCGGCAGCGAAACCCCCAGTTCGATCAGGTAATCCCTCACGGGGCCGGCTTCGTGATGGAACAGGCCTTTGATGCGCTGGTGAGCGAATTGCCCTGCCAGGATCATCGGGATTCCATACTCACCGTAAAAAAAGCGCAGCATGCTGGTCAATTCAATGGCCTGCGCCTGCAAAGAAAGACCAGCGCCGGAGTACGTCTCCAAACGCCGGCTCTGCGCGGGCAGGGCTGTCCGATAGCTCCCAAGGATGTGTTCTGGCCTCAAGTACGCTTCCAGCGCCGATTTGATCATCAGCGGCATTTGGACAAGCATTTTGCGACGCAACGCTCTCAGTTTGCCGGGCAGCTTCCCACCCGTGTATTGCTTCATGTCGATGTTGTCCAGAATGGCTGTAACCCGCGGGTCGCCAAGACTCCCTGGCGCCAGGGCAGCATTCTTCATGCCCATCATCATCGCGAATGAGACATTCATATAGTAGCCGCCGCCGGCGGTAAATGTCACGCCATCCAATCCGATGACTCCCTCGGCCATTCGCCCACCCACATTGTTTAGGACGTGGGCCAAGAAATCTGTCCCCAAGACGGACATTGGCCCCTGCAGACCTTGCTCGATCAGGGTGGAGTTGGCGTACAAGCGCCTGGGCTGTCCAGGCGCGGTGATCATCTCATCGGGCAGTGGGAGATAGGTGGTAATCGGTCGCGCCTGGAGCAGGAAGATTTGCCCGCCCGAGATGGCCCATTCGATATCCACTGGGACCTGATAATGCGCCTCAACTCGCTTTAGCATCTCAATCAGAGCCAGCACTTGGGCGGGTGTGACAGATGCTTCCTGTTGATCGGACCGGGTAGATCTGCTTGTACCTCCTTGTTGATTCACCCTGATCACAGTCCGCTTGCCGCCGATGCGCGTCTCGAGAATCTCTCCCGTGAGCTTTTGAACCACAAAGACATCCGGGTCCGCGTCCCCGGAGACAACCGACTCGCCCAATCCATGATTGGCGTTGATGACCGCCTCATCGTAGCAATTGTTCAACGGATTGAGCGAAAACGCCACGCCGGCGCTCTCTGCATCTATCTGTCTTTGGACAATCACCGCGATGCGGGATCGGTCAAGCCTGAACCCACGTTGCCTCTTGTACAGGAGTACCCGCTCATCGAAACTGGATGTGAACGAATGCCGAATCGCCGCTTCGATGGCGTCATCCGTCACACCCAGGGTCGTCTCGTACCCACCGGCAAAGGAAGTGTCCTCCATGTCTTCCTCCGGCGACGACGACCGCACAGCATACAGATACCCAGGATTGTGCTCCTGGAACGATCTCAAAGCGTCCGCCAATTCAGTCCTCTGCTTGTCGTCCAGCCGAAGGCCGGCGCAAAGAACCTGAAGCGCTCTTGCCGCCGGCCCGATTCCACTGGCGTCGGCGTTAGTCATCGTTGCCCATGCTGAGGACCGGGTCAGGCTATTGAGCCACGAGTCGAAAAAGTGCACGGTCAATACAAACCCGGGAGGGACAGGCAGGCCTTGCCTTGTCATCGTTACCAGGGCCGCCGCCTTGCCCCCGACCTCCTGGACCGTGATTGCTTCAGTTGATGAAAACGCGATGATCGTCTGCATTTGACTCGATCCCTCAGTGTTGGTATTTTGCTAGAAGATGCTATAATGAGTCCAGTATTTTGCCTAGACGTCGAGTATAGATATATTTCTATAATTGTCAAATTCTTATAGTATAACAATTACAATTCTAGTTCCACCTAACAGTGGCGTCCGCGCCAGAGCACATCAGCGGAGGAGAACCTTGAGCAATGGTTTTGAGCGCCGAAAAGAGCAGAGTAAGGAGGAAATTCGCCAAGCCTCCTGGGAACTGTTCAGTCAGTTCGGCGTGGAGAGAGTGAGTATTGCAGACATCGCGCGAAAAGCCGGCGTCTCTCAGGCAACCATCTACAACAACTTTGGCAGCAAAGATGCATTGGCGCGCGAGTTTGTTACAGGCATGGTAGATCAACTCGTGAATCGGGTCCAGGAAGTCCTCACTCCAGAGAGACCC
>CAIQJD010000546.1 GCA_903872005.1 uncultured bacterium
CGCTGCAAGAGGTCGTGACGTTCGGCTATTCCATCTGCGCCGGCGTGGCGCTGGCCCTGATTTACGTCCTGCCGGCCATCGCCGGCGGCCAGCCCATGGATCCCCAGGCATTGCTCAACGCCATGATGGATCGGCTGCTGCGGGGCTGGAGCGGGTTGCTCACCGCGCTGCCGCAATTCCTGCTCATCATCCTCGTGACCTGGTTCTGGGTCAAAGCCATCGAGCGCCGACCCTTCCGCAGCATCGGCCTGATCACGCAACGGCCGGCCTGGGAATGGGCGCGCGGCATGTTCCTGGGCGCGTTCTGCTTCGGCCTGAGCGTGGCCCTGGCGGCGGCTACCGGGCATGTGCAGTGGGGCGGATTCGCGCCGGCCGGCGTGGGGTCGGCCCTCATGTGGACGGGCGTGACCCTGGCCTTCTACGTCATCCAGGGGCCGGCCGAAGAGGTCATGGCGCGGGGCTACCTGCTGCCGGCGTTGGCGACGCGCGCCGGCCCCGCGCTCGGCATCGCCATCTCGGCGCTGATCTTCGCCGCCGGCCACCTGTTCAATCCCAATGTCAGCTTCCTGGGTATCCTGAATCTGTTCCTCTACGGGGTTTTCGCCGCGCTCTATGCGCTGCGCGAAGAGGGGCTATGGGGCATCTTCGGCTTCCATACGGCCTGGAACTGGGTGCAAGGGAGCGTGTTGGGCCTGGAAGTGAGCGGAGCCAACCTCTCGCCGGCCCCGCTGGTGCGCCTGACCACCAGCGGGCCGGCGTGGTGGGCCGGCGGCCCCTTTGGCCCCGAAGGCGGCCTGGTGGTCACTATCATCACGCTCGTCGGCCTGGCCGTGCTCCTCTGCCTGCCGGCGGCCCGCGACATGGGGTGCGAGCCGCCGCCGGCCGACGCGGACTGACTACAGCGTCACGATGATATTGCCCAGCGCATCCACACGCGCCTGTTCGCCGGGCAGGATCAGCGTGGTCGAATCGAGCTGCTCGACGATGGCCGGCCCGCGCCAGGCATGGCCGGGCAAGAGCCGGCTCCGCTCGTACACCTGCGTGGTGCGCCATTCCCCATCCAGGAAGACCGGCCGCTCCTCGCGCGGCGCCGGCCGCAGCCCCGCGCCAACCAGCTCGGCCGGCCGCGCCTGTGGCTTGGGCAGCCGGCCGACGCCGGCCAGCCGCAAGTTGACGAACTCGGTCGCTTCCGTCGGCCGGCTGTAGCCATAGGTCGCCTGGTGCAACTGATGGAAAGACGCGTTGATCGCCTGCAAGGCGGCCAGATCGAGCCGGCCGGCCGGCGCCGGCGTCTCCAGGTTGTGCCCCTGGCCGCGATAGCGCATCTCCACCGAGCGCGTCAACGCGATATCCTCGGCCGGCACGCCTTCCTCCAGCAGTTGCGCGGTCGCCTGGCTTTCCAAAGCGGCGTAGGCGGCGTTGAGCCGTTCAAGACTTCCGAAGTCTTCCAGACTTCGGAAGTCTAGCGCCAGCATGTGGGTGCGGGCGTAGTCGTGCCGGAAGTCGGCCATCAGCAGGCCGATGGCCGAGGTGATGCCCGGCGCCGGCGGGATCAGCACCGCCGGCGCGCCCAGCTCGCGCGCCAGATCGCTGGCGTGCAGCGGGCCGCCGCCGCCAAAGGCGATGACCGTGAACTGGCGCGGGTCGTAGCCCCGCTCCACCGAGACGACGCGGATGCCCTTGAGCATGTTGGCATTGACGATGCGCAGCATCCCCTCGGCGGCCCGCTCCAGCGAAAGGCCCAGGGGCCGCGCCACCTCGCGCTCGATGGCTTCGCGCGCCAGCTCTGGGTGCAGGGCCATGCTCCCGCCCAGCAGGCCGGCCGGCGTGAGCCGGCCCAGGACCAGGTTGGCGTCGGTGACGCAAGGACGCCGGCCGCCGCGCCCGTAGCAAGCCGGGCCAGGATCCGCGCCGGCCGATTGCGGCCCCACATGCAGCCCGCCGCCGGCGTCCATCCAGGCGATGCTCCCGCCGCCGGCGCCCAGGGTATGCACATCAATCATCGGCACGGTGATGGCGTGGCCGCCGATCTCCGCTTCGCGCGACAGGCGAATCTGCCCCTGGTGCGCCAGGGCGATGTCGAAGCTGGTGCCGCCCATGTCAATGGTGATGGCGTTCTCGAAGCCGGCCTGGCGCGCCAGGGTGACGCCGCCCAACACGCCGCCGGCCAGACCCGACAGGATGGTGTTGACGCTCTTGCGGCCGGCCATCTCGGCCGTCATGATGCCGCCGTTGGACTGCATGACGTGCAGCCGCGACGCCACGCCCATCTCGCCAATGGCATCGTTCAGCCGGCGCAGGTAACGCTCCACAATCGGCATCACCGCGGCGTTCATCACCGTGGTGCTGGCGCGCTCGTACTCGCGGATTTCGGGCAGCACCTCGCTGGAAAGGGAAACGCTGGCGGCCGGATAGAGCGCGGCGAGCAGCTCGCCGATGCGGCGCTCGTGGGTCGGGTTGATGTAGCTGTGCAGGAAGACGACGGCGATGGAGGCGACGCCGCTGGCCTGAATCTCGCCAATCGCGCGCCGCGCCTGCCCTTCGTCCAGGGGCAGCGCCTCCGAGCCATCGTAGAGGGTGCGTTCGGCAATCTCCCAGCGCCGCGAGCGCGGCGCCAGGGGCGCCGGCCGCTGGACGCGCCAGTCGTACAGGCGCGGTCGGTCCTGGCGCACGATGTCCAGAATGTCGCCGAAGCCCCGGGTCGTCAGCAGCGCCGTGGGCACGCCCTTGCCCTCCAGCACAGCGTTGGTGGCAACGGTAGTGCCGTGAATCAAGAACTGGATCGCCCCCGGCGCAATGCCCTCCCGCTCGACCAACTGACGGATGCCGTTCAGGACGCCCTGTGAGGGGTCGGCCGGCGTCGAAGGGACTTTGGCAAAGGTCATTTGGCCGCTATCCAGATGGAACAGCGCCAGATCGGTGAATGTGCCGCCGACATCTACTCCCAGAATGTATGGCATGCGTGTCTCTCTCCTGATACTTCGACCAATGTCATTGTAACTTTCTCACCATGATGAGGCACGGATCGGCCGGCCAAATGCCATCGAATTCCTCCAGCGGCAGGAAGCCGCACCGCATGTAGAACGCGCGCGTGCCCGCATAGTGTTCATCCGGCTTCGAAGGTCCCAACGTCTTCACTTCCAGGTACTCTGCGCCGGCCGCCCGGCCGGCCTCTTCCGCACGCCTCACCAGCGCTGTGCCAATGCCACACCTGTGGTAGGCTCGAAGCACGGCCATCACGTGGATTTCCGTTGTGTATGCATTGTGCTGTTGCAGAGACAGGAAGCCGAGCACTTGTCCCCCACGCGCGGCGATGAGCGTCGGCAACCGCTGCACGTCCTCTGCAATATGGCTGATAGCTTCCTCGATGCCGAACCACTCTGGTAAGGAACGCAAGATCGCTTCGCACGCGCCTGCGTCCGCAAAGGTCGCTGGTCGGATCTCGAACTCCATGCTCAGTCTCCTTCAGATGCACCCGATCCGCCGGCCGCCAGCGACGCCAACAACGCATCGCGCGTGGCGACCAGCTCGGCGCGCAGCAGACGCTCGACTTCATCGGCTGCGCCGGCGCGCGCCGCGTCCAATAATAACCGGTGATTGTCGGCCGAATGGGCCAGCCGGCCGGGGAGCGCCAGATAACGCCGGATGTAGCGCTGCGCCCGGTCGCGCAGGCCCAGGACCTGCGCCAGGACCAGGGGCCGGCCGGCCGCCGCGTACAGCGCCTCATGAAAGAGGCGCACTTGCTCGAAGCAGCGCCCGGCGTCGCCGATCTCCAGAGCCGCCGTCATCTCTCGATAGGCCCCTTCCAATGCGGCGACGCCGGCCGGCGCCACCCCGGCGACGCCCAGCCGGCCCAACAGCGGCTCCAGAGCAATCCGCATCAGGTAGATTTGCTCGGCCTCGCCCGCCGAAAGGGGCGTGACCGTCGCGCCGCGATAGGTCTCGGAGAGGACCATCCCCTCGGCTTGCAGCCGGCCCAGGGCCTCGCGCACCGGCATGCGGCTCACGCCGAGCCGGCCGGCCAGCTCATCCTGGCTCAAGCGCGTCCCCGGCTCCAGCGCGCCGCTCAAGATCGCCTCGCGCAGATGCTCATAGACGGCCTGCGCCACAGTCTTGGGCTGGATCGCGTCGGACGCCGGCATCGCGTCCCCCTAGATTTCCGAAGTCTGCGAGACTTCGGAAATCTGCGCGCCATATACCGTGTCGGCGCGCGCCGGCGAGATCATGCGCTCGCGCACGTCGTCGGCCACGGCTTGCGGATCGCGCTGCGCCGGCGCGCCCCAGCCGCCCCCGCCCGGCGTCGTCGTAATCAGCTCGTCGCCGGCCTGGATCGGGCGCGTGATCTTGCCCGGCAGCTCCGTCATCTGGCCGGCGTGGCCCAGCTCGACGCGCGAGGTCGCGGCCGGCAGCCCCCCTTCCACGCCCCAGGGGCGGGTGTGGTGGCGATCCGAGCTGACCGTCAGGGTGGCGTCGGTATGCACGACCACGTGACGCTGCATCCCCAGGCCGCCGCGGAAGCGGCCGGCGCCCTCCGAATCGGGGACCAGCCCGTAGCGCCTCACGGTGATCGGGTAGTTCGCCTCGATCACCTCCACCGGCGCGTTGCGGGTGTTGGTCATGTGGGTATGCACGCCCGACATGCCGTCGCGGTCGTGGAACGCGCCCTGGCCGCCGCCGTATGTCTCGGTGTAATTGAACCACCGGCCGGTGCGCGGGTTGAGGCCGCCGATGATGACCATGTTCTCGGTGCCCGAGCAGGCCGCCGTCAAGCGATCCGGCACGGCCAACAAGAGCGCGCCGGTCATCACATCCACGATGCGCTGGGTGGTGACGATGTTGGAATGCACCGTGGAGGCCGGGAAGTTGGCATGCAGCAGGCTCCCCTCCGGCGCGATGACATGGATCGGCCGGTGCGCGCCGCTGTTGGGCGGCAGGCCGGGGTCTACCAGACATTTGACGACGTAGTAGGCGCAGGCTTGCACGGTGGGCCGCCGGCAATTGAGCGAGCCGCGCACCTGCGGCGAGGTGCCGGTGAAGTCGAAGGTGATCTCGTCGCCGGCCACCGTCACGGCGACCCGAATGGGGATCAGGCTCTCCTCGGCGTCGTTGAATTCCAGGTAGTCCTCGAAGCGGTAGACGCCGGCGGGAATTTCGCGGATGCCGGCGCGCATGCGCCGCTCCGAGTAGTCCATGATGTCGGCCATGACGCCGGCCAGCGTCGGGGCATCGTAGCGGGCGAAGAGGTCTTGCAGCCGGCGCTCGCCGACGTTATTGGCCGCCACCTGGGCCATCAAATCGCCGCGCCCTTCCATCTTCGTGCGGATGTTGGCGATGAAGAATTCCAGCAGCTCTTCATCCACCACATCGCGCTTGACGATCTTGACCGGCGGGATTTGCAGCCCCTCTTGATAGATCTCATGGACGCCCACCGGCATGCTGCCCGGCGAATAGCCGCCCACATCCACATGGTGCGATTGGTTGGCGACCAGGGCGACGATCTGCCCCTGATGGAAGACCGGCGAGACGACGGTGATGTCGTTGAGATGACCCGGGCCGGCCGGATAGGGGATATTCATCATGATGTCGTCGCCGGGCTGCCAGCGTTCGGCGGGGATGGTCTTGAGGACCGTCTCGACCACGGCCGACATGACGCCCAGGTGCAGCGGCGTCGCCACCTCGCTCTGGGCGATGACCTCGCCGGCCGGCGTGTAGATGGCCGCCGAGCAGTCGCGCCGGTCTTTGATGTTGGTGGAATAGGCGGTGCGTATCAACGCGGCAACCATTTCGTCGGCGACGGAATAGAGCGCGCTACGCGCCACTTCCATGAGGATCGGGTCATGGGCGGCTGCTGCGGACATGGGAGCGCCTCCTGCATTGGATATTGGATCCAATATCATTTTAGCACGGATGGCGTTCGGCGTCAAGGGGGAATCGGCCCGCCGGCGCGCCGGCGCTTGATTTTGCCGCGCCATTGGTGTATGATGGGATCGGCGCGGACACAGCGCACAGGCAGCAGAGATGAAGGACGCGCGATGGCGGATCATACCCTGTACTATGGCGACAACCTGGATATCCTGCGCCGCTACGTCAAGGACGAGAGCGTAGACCTCATCTACCTCGACCCGCCCTTCAACAGCAACCGTTCCTACAACGTGCTCTTCAAGGAGCAGAGCAGCCGCAGCGCCGACGCGCAGATCACCGCTTTCGACGACTCGTGGCATTGGGGCGAGACGGCCGAAGAGGCCCTGCGCGAGATCGAGACGACGGCCCGGCCGGCGGTCGTCTCGATGATGCAGTCCATCGTCGCCTTCGTGGGGCGCAACGACGTGACCGCCTACCTGGTCATGATGACGCTGCGGCTGATTGAGCTGCACCGCGTCTTGAAGCCTACGGGGAGCATCTACCTGCACTGCGACCCGACCGCCAGCCATTACCTGAAGGTGGTGATGGATGTTATCTTCGGTCCTGAGAATTTCAAGAACGAAATTGTCTGGAGGCGGACAAGCGCGCACAGTGACCCTGGTCGTTATGGGGCAAATATCGACATTATCTTGTTCTATGCGGCAAACGGGAACTGGACATGGAATCAGCAATACCGTCCACACGACAAAGAGTATTTGGCCAGGTTCAAATACCAAGACACCGACGGCAGATTATGGACAGACGACAATTTAACTGCGAAAGGCTTATCTGGCGGCGGGTATGATTATGAGTACAAAGGTTGCAGATCTTTATGGCGCTGCCCACCAGAAACGATGCAGCGACTAGACGCTGAAGGACGCCTGTATTTTACCAAGACGGGGGGGATCAGACTGAAGCGTTATCTCGACGAGAATAAAGGCGTCGCTTTGCAGGCGCTTTGGGACGACATACGCCCAATCAACTCCCAGGCCGCCGAGCGCCTCGGCTACCCGACGCAAAAGCCGCTGGCGCTCCTGGAGCGCATCATCGCCGCCTCGTCCAATCCCGGCGATGTCGTCCTGGACCCCTTCTGCGGCTGCGGCACGAGCGTCTGCGCGGCGCAAAAACTGGGCCGGCGCTGGATCGGCATGGACATCACCCACCTGGCGATTGCCCTGATGCGGAAACGCCTCAACGACATGTTCGGCGAAGCGGCGGAGTACGACGTGGTGGGGCAGCCGGCCGACCTCGCCAGCGCCCAGGCGTTGGCGTTGCAAGACCGGCACGGCTTCGAGACCTGGGCCGTGAGCCTCTTGAAGGCCCAGCCGGCGCAGGAGAAGAAAGGCTCCGACCGGGGCATGGATGGGCTGCTCTTCTTCGCCGACGAGGCGCGCGCGCCGGCGAAGAAGGTGGTCATTCAGGTCAAAAGCGGCCATGTGCAATCCAGCTACATCTGCGATCTGGCCCACGTCGTCGAGCGCGAGAAAGCCGTCATGGGCTTCCTGATCAGCCTGGAGCAGCCGTCCAGGCCGATGCTGACCGAGGCGCTGACGGCCGGCTACTACCACTCGCCGGGGTGGCATCGCGACTATCCCAAACTGCAAATCCGCACCATCGAGCAACTGCTGAACCGTCAGTGGTTCGATTTCCCGCAGGTCAACGTCAGCCTGACGCAGGCCGAGCGCGTGGAGACCCAGGGTCAGCAGGACCAGCTCCTGTAACGCTCACCATGATGATGAAGGAAGGAAACGCATGCCCCACATGACCGGCGCGCGCTGCATGGCCGAGATGCTGCACGGCTACGGCGTGGACACCCTCTTCTTCGTGCCGGCGTTCCTCAAGAGCCTTCTGGTCGAGGCCGAGAAGCTGGGCCTCCGGCGCGTCCTGTGCCATGCCGAGAAGGCCGCTGCCTACATGGCCGATGGCTATGCCCGCGCCGCGCGCCGGCCTGGCGTGGCCCTGGCCCAATCGGTCGGCGCGGCCAACCTGGCGGCCGGCCTGCAAGACGCCTACCTGGGCGGCTCGCCGGTGCTGGCGCTCACCGGCCGGCGCCAGCCGGCCGAACGCTATCGCCACGCCTACCAGGAGATTGACCACGCCCCGCTCTATCAGCCGGTGACCAAGTTCAGCGCCAATGTGGATGAGGTCGCGCAGTTGCCGCGCTTGCTGCGCCAGGCGTTCCGCGCCGCCACGACCGGCCAGCCCGGCCCGGTGCACCTGGAGCTGGCCGGCATCTACGGCGAGGGGATCGCCGACGTCGCGGCCGACCTGGATCCGCTGGTCGAGGCGACCTTCGCCGGCTATCCGGCGCTGCGCCCAGAGCCGACGCCGGCGCTGGCGCGCCAGGCCGCCGCGCTCCTGGCGGCCGCCGAACGGCCGGTCTTGATCGCCGGCGGCGGGGCGGCCGCCTCGGAAGCCGGGCCGGCCATCCTGCGCCTCGCCGAGCGCCTGGGAATGCCGATCGCGACGTCGCTCAACGCCAAGGGCATCATCCCCGAAGACCACCCGCTGGCGGCCGGCGTCGTCGGGACCTATTCGCGCGCCTGCGCCAACCGCATCGTCGCCGCAGCGGACCTGGTACTCCTCGTCGGGAGCCATGCCGGCGGGCAGGTCACGCACCAATGGGCGCTGCCGCGCCCCGGCGTCGCCGTGATCCAGATTGACCTCGACCCGGCCGAGCTGGGGCGCAACTATCCGGCCCGGGTTGCCCTGCTGGCCGACGCGCGGGCCGCCATTGAGCGGATCCACGAAGCGTTGGAGTCGGCCGTGCCGCGGACCGCCTGGGCGGCGCGCGCCGGCCGGCTCATTGCCGAATGGCGCGCCGAAACCGCGCCGCTCCTCGCCTCCGATGCCGTCCCCATCCGGCCGGAGCGCATCTGCGGCGAGCTGACGCGGCGCTTGCCCTCGGACGCCATCCTGGTCTCGGATACCGGCCACGCCGGCATGTGGACCGGCGGATTCGTGGACCTGACGCAGCCGGGCCAGCGCTACCTGCGGGCGGCCGGCTCCCTCGGCTGGGCTTTGCCGGCCGCGCTGGGCGCCAGGTGCGCCTGTCCCGACCGGCCGGTCTTCTGCTTCACCGGCGACGGCGGCTTCTGGTATCACCTGAGCGAACTGGAGACGGCGCGGCGCTGCGGCATCCATATTGTCGTCATCGTCAATAACAACCGTTCGCTCAATCAGGACAAAGGCGGCGTGGAGGCGGCCTATCGCGGCGTGGCCGGCGGCCGGCCCGACGAGCTGTGGATGTTCCAGGAGATTGATTTCGCCCAGGTGGCGGGCGCGTTGGGCTGCTTCGGCGTCCGCGTGGCGCGGCCGGCCGAACTGCAG
>CAIQJD010000547.1 GCA_903872005.1 uncultured bacterium
CTGGATACGCTGAACGGAGCCGGCACGCGCCGGCGCATCCGCGTGCGCGCCTCGGTGATCGAGCCTGGCGAGCGCTACCTCGTCCTCTTCGTGGACGTCACCGACGAGCATCGGCTGGAACGGCTGCGCCAGGAATTCCTGCGCGAGCTGCACCACGAAATCCGCACGCCGCTGACCAGCATCACCCAATCCCTGGAAATCTGTCTGACCAAGGACATGATCTCCGGCGAGGATAGGGACGAAGCATTGGAGATCGCGCTGCAACAAGCGCGCCTGGTGCATACGCAACTGGACGAGCTGCGCTCCTACACGCTCCTGGGTGAACCCGTGTCGCGCGACCCCAATCAGCGCGCCGACCTGCGCCAAATTGTCTCCATTGCCCTGGCCGACACGCGTCGCGACCACCCCGGCATCCAGTTCCGCGAACGCCTTCCGCGTAAGGCGCTCTGGATCGCGTACGACAATAATAGCATCTATCGCGCCATTCGCCGGCTCCTGGACAATGCGGCCAAATTCTCGCGGCCGGGCGGTCAGGTGCAAACACAACTCGCCGCGCAAGACGAATTCGCGCGCCTGTCCATCCAGGACGAAGGGATCGGGATTGCCCCCGACCGGCTGGACGAAATCTTCACCCCCTTCCATCAACTGGATGATCGCATCGAGCGCAAATATCGCGGCGTCGGACTGGGACTGAGTCTGGTGCGCCGCGTCATTGAAGACGCCGGCGGAACCGTTGACGCGCAGAGCACGCCGGGGCAGGGCAGCGTCTTCACGCTGGTCTTGCCTCTGGCGCGGTGAGCCAGCCCGTGGCATCGCCCCGCGTGGTCGTCTTCGTAGCATCGGCCCTTGTGGCCGTCCGAAGGGCCAGGACGCGCACAAGGCGCTAGAATACGGGTATCATCTATCATCCACTGAATCGTTATTCACAATAGGAGAAGCGCGCGACCATGAACATCGCCAGCATCAAGGACTTGCTCGAATTCGACACCCCCACCGTCGCCAACGGCCTGGAGCGCCTGGGCATGCGCGACCCCTCGGCCGGCTACACCGGCCCAGACGTGCGCGCCCTGACGCCAGCCCTCGGCCGGCGCGTCGGCATTGCCGTCACCGCCCGCCTGGACACCACCAGCCCGGGCACCGACGACCCACCCAGCCTCTGGCTCGATTGGGTGCGCGCCATGGTCGAAGCCGCCAAGACCGGCTTGCCGATCTTCGCGGTGATGGAATCGGTCGGGCTGCGCCCGCGCTACACCGTGACCATTGGGGACGGCATGGGGACCATGATGCGCATGGCCGGCTGCACCGCCTTCGTCAGCAACGGCTGCGTGCGCGATATCGAGGGAGTGGAAGCGTTGGATTTGGCCTGCTGGGGCGCCGGCCTCTCGCCCATGCACGGCCGGATGCGCTGGTTGGGCGTTCAGGAGCAAGTCGTCATTGACGGCATGACCGTCAAGCCCGGCGACATCCTGCATGCCGATGTGAATGGCGTGCTGTGCATCCCGCCGGCCGTCGCCGACCAGGTCTACGCCCAGGCTGCCGCCGTGCGGAAAGACGAAGCGGAGTTCTTCGCCAAGCTGCGCGCGCCGGGCATGACCATCGCCCGCGCGCTGGAAGAGGCGTAACGCGCAAGACCTCACAGAGACGGAAGACCTCACAGGTCTTAAAGACCTGTGAGGTCTTCC